>PUMK01000155.1 GCA_003551325.1 Candidatus Acetothermia bacterium
CCCGTCCAAGCTCGACAGCGCGGCACTCAGCGACCCTCGGTCCAGTAGAACCCCTCGTCCGGCAGCCGTCCACCGATGACCTCCGGAGACAGGGTCATGAGCTCAGCGAAGAATGCCTCCACCTCACCCCGAGCTCGCGTTGCCGGTGTGAAGCGCCACTCAATGTGCTGCAGCGATTCGGCGACGGGTCCTGCCTGGAAACCAAGTTCCGGTAGATGATCCTCCGCCATCCGCCCCGCCTCTTCCGGATGTGCGAGCATCCAAGCCACGGCCTTCTCGTACTCGGTGACGAACGCCTCGACCACCTCCGGTCGCTCGTGAACCGAAGGTAAGGCCACGGTTCCCGCAATTGCAGATCGCACACCGCTTTCACCGATGCCTGCCAGCGCATCACCGAAGTTGATCACCCTGTGAAGCGGCCGATCGGACCCTGCCGTCTGGAGCAACACCATCGTGACCAGTGGCTCGCTGAGCACCGCGGTGGTCGCGCGTCCGGACAGGAGAAGCTGCGCTGCCTGTTGCGGATTGGGGGCGTACTGAAGGGCGATATCCTCGAACGGATCGACATCGTGTGACCGCGCCACGAATTGGTACAGAAGATCGGGCATGCTGCCGCGGAACGGAACGATCACCTGTTGGCCCTCAAGATCGCTGAACGAGCTGATGGAGGCGTCGACGCTGACCACATACAGTATGTTCCACACTGAGATGTCCAGCAGTTGGACACCGAAGCCGCGATTGTAGAACGTCGCTGCGGAGTTCGACGGCAGGGTAAGGAAGTCCGCTTGGGATCCCGCCACGATCGCTCTCAGCTGGTCAGGGTTCTCCCAGAGGAAGAACTCGATCTTGTCGGCAATGCCGTCCAGGCGGCCGTCGACCACGAGCCTCGCCATCGGGATGGCCATGGGGCCGGGGGGAGCGACCAGTGTGAGTGTGCTCATCCGGTCACGCTGGTCGCCCGACGCAAGCGCCCCGACCGCGGCGACCAGAACGCCGAGCAACGCCAGCCAGGCACCCATGGTTCTTCGTTCGATTGTCTCTGTCTTCATCGTCTCAATCCTCCTGTCTTCTAGCACATTGTTAGTTACTGCTAACACTAGGCGAAAAAAAAGGACGCTTCCCTCATCCGAACGGCGCACGCAAGCTGCCGTACCCAAGCACACCTGAACAGCGGTACGGGCTGCCACACCGCGCCTCTCCGCGCCCGAAATCCCTACTCACTGGCTGCTTTCACCCCCTTCCTCAAGCAACGCCTCACACCGCCATCGTTCAAGCAGATCAGCATGCGTCTTGCCGGCAGCCATGAACGCCTCGAACCCCATCGGTCCCTTGTCTTCCGGATCAGCGCCGTCCGTCAGGAACCCCACGAACTCATGCAGACGGTCCACAGTCTCCTCGCTCAGGAAATGCTCCAGCCGACAAGCGTCCTCCTCCGCGGTGGCCTGCTCGACACCAAGTACCTCAACGAGGAACCGCAGCAGCAGCTCGTGCCGCGCCGCAACCCGTAAGGCGCCTTGCCTGCCCTCTTTGGTGAGGCGGATCGCACCGTAACGTTCATGCTCCACCAGACCCGCTGTCGCAAGCTTCTTCGCAGCTGCGGACACGCTTGGCTTGCTTACTCCGAGGTACGCGCTCACATCGGTGACCCTCACCGATGCACCAGTACGCCGGCCAAGAACCAGGATCGCCTCAAGATAGTCCTCAATGCTGGTCGAAGTATCTCCCGACAGCGTGGTCTTGTGCTCCATGTTTGACATGACTAACAACGGTAGCACTGCCCGAGTCCGTTGTCAACCTTCGGCCCTCCGGCTTGCACGACATCCGGACCAATCGGGGCTTTCAGCACCATGAGCGTGGTCTTAGGATCGGGCCGACCGGCGCCCACAGTACATCTACGGCTAGCGAAGATCGTCCGTGGAGTGCGTTAGCCATGACCACTCCTTACATCCGGGAGCTGCAATGTCTTCCCCAGGGCTGCTGATTCCGGAAGCTCTCCAGCTCGCGTCACAAGGGCTTGTGGAGGACGAAGCGGTCCTTTCCAGGACCCGAGTAATTCGGCACCACCCCTCCAGCAAAACCGAGCGCGCTGTGAAAGGCGAGCGATGCGGTGTTCTCGGGTATCACAATAGCCTTGAGCTCTTGGCAAGCCCGTGCGCTTGCCACCTCAGCGAACCGCCCGTACAGCTTCCGGGCCAGGCCACGGCGGCGGTGTCCATCGCGTACGGCCACCAGATGCACATAACCCGCAGCGTTGATCTGTGACAGAAAGCCGAACAGATAGGCCATCACCCTGTCACGTTCAGCGGCCACGAAAGCGGTGTCGCCGAACTCGTGCACAAGCAGGGCGTGATGCAACGGAAGGGTCCGATCATCGTCCCAAAACTCATCCATCGCAGCGGTGATGGCGTTGTAGTCGTCCATGGTACAACGTCGGATCTCGATCAAGACGGACCTCCTCAGTCGGGTAACCCGCAGCGCAACCGTACGCCGTCCCTTTGTGATGCTCAACCGCGGCCGCGCCCCGTTCGCGACCGGCACCGCCATGCTCACGCCATGCGCTCCACCAGGTGAGCCCTCCAGCCGGGTGCTTCATAGGCCTCGGGCCAGAACTCGACGATCCG
>PUMK01000006.1 GCA_003551325.1 Candidatus Acetothermia bacterium
GGGCCAACAAGGTTTCGAGTTTCTGCAGACCTTCCTGGAGCTCTCCCGCGAGCGTTACGGCGCGGGTCTGCAGGAGGTCGATTTCGAGACCAACCCCGAGGCCGCACGCCAGGAGATCAACGCCTGGGTCTCGGAGAAGACCCGCCAGCTCATCAGAGAGCTGCTCGGTCCGGAGACAGTGGATGCATGGACGCGGTTGGTGCTGGTGAACGCGATCTACCTTAAGGCATCATGGGCGACGCCTTTTGATCCTGAGTTCACGAGGCCCCGGGACTTTCACATCTCAGCCAAGGAGACCGTGGAGGTTCCCACGATGGCGGAAGTGGCGCGTTTCCCGTACGCCGGGCTCGATGAACTCCAGATCCTCGAGCTCCCCTACGAAGGCAGGGAACTGTCCATGGTCGTCCTGTTGCCGGCGCACGATCTTGATCTCGATGTCTTGGAACAACAGCTGTCACCCCGGCGCCTGGGGGAATGGCTTGAGGCACTGAGGGGCGAACTTGTTTCGGTGCGCCTGCCCAGGTTCAGCACACGTACGGGGCTCCTCTTCAGGCAGGTGCTCGGGGCGATGGGCATGCCACGCGCCTTCTCTCCCGAGGCAGACTTCTCGGGGATGACGAGCGAAGAGGAGCTGGCCATCGATGAGGTTATCCATGAGGCGTTCATCGACGTGGACGAAGCAGGGACCGAGGCTGCCGCTGCCACGGCGGTCATCATGTGGGTCGGGGCTGCCCCAGGCCTGCCACCGCAACCCGTCCTATTCCATGTTGACAGGCCGTTCGTGTTCCTCCTGCGACATCGCCCTACGGGAACCATCTTGTTCATGGGAAGGATCACCGACCCACGGTGAGCGTTGCGGAGATCCACGCAGCTCTAGCGGTTTGGATGTCGTCTGATACCCGCCAACACGCTAGGCCATGGCCAGCATAGGGTCTTATTGGGATCTTGAGACGACGTTCCACAGTGGGCGCTGACGCGGATCGGGGCAGCTCAGGGAATGGGCAAGCGGCCACATGAGGAGTGCTTCATTGCCTGCAGCCAAGCAGGCTCAGTCTGCGGAAGCTCAGCCGTGGCTGACTCGGTTGAGCGAAGCTTCCACCTCAATGAACCTTCTCAAGGTTCAGAAGCTTTACCCGCGGCCCAGGGTGAACAGGCTGGGAGGACCTATTCCCCGACAGCGTACGCGTACGCGACGTCGGTGGCGGAAGCGGGCGGGTTCGGATCCTGTTCTGCCGAACGTAATCGACAACGCGCCACAGGCGACGCGACGGAGAGCAGTGTTTGTGCCTGGAAGACAATTCCTCTAGACTTCGCCGAGATGGCAACGAAAAAGCGCCCTCTTCCCAAGCGCTCCCGCGCCCGGCGGTGGGTGTCTGTAGCAGCCGAACTGCTCGCCAAGGTGCGCCTATGGGCCTTGGCGTTCTTCCTCCTGTCGATGCCCGTGTTCTTCCTGCCGGGCAACACGGAGTACGGATACACAAAGACCGTATACACCCTGGTGTACGTGTCGGTGCTCCTGTTCCTGTGGGGCGTGGAAGCACTGGTCCGCAAGAAGTGGGAATTCGAGCTGACGAAGCTGTTCCCGGTCATCCCCGCGCTCCTCTGCGTGTCCTTACTGTCGCTCACCGGAGGGGCCGCGGCGGGCTTGGTGTTGCAGTCAGCGACGGTGCTCCTGTACTTCGGGTTGATCTACCTTCTCGTCGTGAACGCTGTTCGGGACGATCGCGATGTTGTGGTGCTCCTCGGATCGCTGCTCGCTGGGGGTGTGATCACGGCTCTTTACGGGCTCCTGCAGTACACGGGGACGGTGCCCGGCGGTCGGGGGACGGGACTGGGTGCAATGATCTCCTCCATGGGGAACCTGCAGTTCTTGGCCGGCTTCCTGTCCTACCTCGTGTTGCCGACCGCGGTCCTTGTGCTCCGTCTGCGTCGGCCGTGGTGGCAGGTGCTTGCCCTCGGTGCGGGTGGGTTCGTGCTGGCTGTGATGCTGCTCACCCGTCAGGTCGCCGTGCGGTTGGGGTTAGCCGTTGCGAGCGGATTCGTGGCCTTCGCTCTGGGCCTGTGGCCGGCGCGCGTGGGACGGAGGCTGTGGTGGTCGGTCGCCGTGGTGATGGCCCTCGTTGCGCTGGGGCTCGTGGGAGGATGGCGTTGGTTCCTACACGGGCTGGTGCTTCTGCTCGGCTGTGGCGCGGCTTGGGGCGGGGCGACCTTGCTCAGGCGCTATCGATGGGTCTGGATCCCCACGGTGTGTGTGATGCTCTTGACCATAATCCTGATGATCCCGGTGACCACGCCCATCGCCGGGGTGCGTGCCCTGTGGGAACGACAGGCCGGACCTGTCCGCGCTTACAACCTATGGGTGGGCTACGAGATGTGGCGCGAGCAGCCCGCCTTTGGGATTGGCCTGGGAGCGTACAAGGTCGACTTCGTCCCGTACAAGGCGGTGTTCCTGGAGAGTCCCAGGGGTGAGGGATACGACTTCGCCATCCCTCCGGCGGCTCAGGCGCACAACGACTACGTGCAGGTGGCTGCGGAACTGGGGACCGTGGGCTTCCTCGTGATGTTGGCTGGCCTGGGGGGGATTGCCTGGTTTGGGCTACGGCGGATCGTGGGGCA
>PUMK01000288.1 GCA_003551325.1 Candidatus Acetothermia bacterium
CTTCCAGGCTTGGGGCAGGTCCTGCAAGGGGAAACCACGCGAGGGCTCACGCATTTCGGGCTGGCTGTGGCGGTACCCTTCGTGGGCGGGTCACTGGCAATGCTCACCCCGGCCCCGGCGCGCAACCTCCTGTGGACCGCTGTCGGTGCAGCAACGTTGGGCGTGGCGGTGTACAGCGCCATCGACAGCTATGAGCTTGCCGTAGCCTACAATCGGCGGCACGGTTTTGCGATTGGTCTCACGCTGCGGGTGTGAGGCGGTGGGAGAGGACCCGTCCGGAGGCCGGTCGGGCTCACGGGGTATGGGAGGTCGGGGAGGGTTTCGCATTGGGGCTGTGCGCTGAGTTGGACGAGAAGGTAATAACGGCTACACTCTGGTCTATCTGTTGCGTGTAGGAGGTGTGTGCGGTGAGACCTTTCTTCCGCCTCCTGGCGGTGGCCCTGCTTGCTATGGGCATCGTCGGTACGGCACAAGAAGTGATTCGCATAGGCGTGGTGGGGCCGATGGCGGCGATGCCCGGTCAGCACCATTGGCACGGGGCGTCGCTGGCCGCCGATGAGATCAACGAGGCTGGCGGCATCCAGGTGGGTGACTCGACCTACCGGATCGAGTTGGTCCGGGTGGACACCAACGAACTTCACAGCATCCCTGATGCGGTGAGCGCCGTGGAACGCGCGATCACCGCCGATCGGGTGGACTTTCTGGTGGGTGGTTTCAGAACCGAAGCGGTGATGGCGATGACCGAGGTGGCAGCCGATCATCAGAAGGTCTTCCTCATCGCGGGAGCCGCTGCGGACCAGCTTCTCCAGGGAAGAGTGGACACGGATTACGAGCAGTACAAGTGGCTGTTCCGCGTGGCGCCGGTCAAGTCGTCCGACCTGGCCCGTGTGTCGCTCATCCTGCTGGGTGAGGTGGTGCAGACAATGCGTGAGGAGCTCGGCATCGAGACACCCAGGGTGGGTATCCTGGCCGAGCAGCTGGAGTGGGTCGAACCCCTCGTTCGGCAGGCGGAGTTGCTTATTGCTGCTCAGCCTCCCCAAGGTCTTGGAGCGGAGCCGGTGGGAACATGGCGGCACTCAGCGAGGGCCACGGATGTGACCACGGAGCTCACCCGCCTAGAGCGGGCCGGGGCGCAGATCATCTACACCGCGTTCTCCGATCGGGTTGGGGTGCCGTTTGGCCGTGACTGGGGACGTCTGGAGATCCCCGCGGCGGCAGTCGGCATCAACGTCGAAGCGCAGGGCGATGGCTGGCTCGACGCCACCGGGGGGTTCGGGGGATACATGACCACTGTGGGCATCTACGCCCGCGGGGTGTCGATCACGCCGGCCACGGAGCCCTTCGTGGAAAAGTTCATCGATAAGTACGACGAGCTTCCTCTCTACACGGCCGCCACCTACGATGGCCTGTACATCCTGAAGGCAGCCCTCGAGGCTGCCGGTACGCGCGATGGCCACGCGGTCGTCGAGGCGCTGGAGGCTACGGATCACGAGGGGACGCTCGGTCGGATGGTGTTCGATGAGACCCACGACCTCAAGTGGGGTCCCCAGTACGTGACGGGTCTTGGTGTGCAGTGGGTGGACGGCGAGGCACGGGCCGTTTGGCCAATCGAGTGGCAACCGGACCCCGTGAACATGCCCGAACTCGTGATGACCTACCCCGGCGCGATCCCCTACCAGATTCCGCCGTGGGTGCTCGATAACTAGTTGAGGTATGACAACACCTTGCGCGTGTGGCGGGGTACCCCGGAGCGGGGTGCCCCGCAGCTAGGCTGATGTTTGCGGATATCGTCATCAACGGACTGCTCCTGAGCGGTATCTACGCGATGCTCGCTCTGGGCTTCGCCTTGGTGTTCGGCGTAGGGCGGTTGATGAACCTTGCGCACACAGCCTTCTTCATGCTGGCCTCCTACGGCATCTTCTACTTCATGAGCGTGGGCGCGGGCATGGCGCTCGCGGTGCTGGCCAGCGCTGTCGGGATCACGGTTGTGGGCATTGTGTTCTACAAGCTGTTCCTGGAGCCGGTGCGCGAGATGGAGTTCACTGTGCTGATCGCCGCGCTAGCCATCGCCGTTCTCCTGCAGGAGTTGATGCTGCTCTTCTTCGGAGATCGTGTGTTGTTCGTCCCGGCAGCTTTCCCTGGCTTTACGCGTGTGTTTGGCGTGCGTGTGGGCAACCAGGAGATCGCCACCGTCGTGTTGGCGATGCTCAGTCTACTAGGAACCTGGCTCCTGCTTGCGCGCACCCGTATCGGCCTTGCCATCCGTACCTCAGCGCAGGACGCAGAGGTAGCCAATCTGATGGGCATCAACGTCAACCGCGTGACGGCGATTGTCATGGCCATGGGGCTACTCCTAGCTTCGCTTGCCGGGGCAGCGGTTGCGCCCCTGCGGTCGGTGGAACCCGAGATGTGGATGCACCCACTGGTGATTGTGTTGGCGGCGGTGGTGCTGGGGGGACTGGGTAGTCTCAAGGGAAGCCTCCTGGGCGCGGTGATCCTGGCGTTTGCGGAGGTGTCTGTGGTGTTCCTCATCCCTGGAGGGTCTTACCTGCGCACGGCGGTGGCCCTGGCGATCATGTTTGC
>PUMK01000366.1 GCA_003551325.1 Candidatus Acetothermia bacterium
GCGTTGCTCGATGAGGCGCAGGTGCCGCTCGTGCACCCTTGCGGTGGACACGGAGTGTTCCTGAACGCCAGGGAGTTCCTTCCTCATGTCGACCAAGATGCCTTCCCAGCACAGACCCTGGCTGCAGAGATCTATGTAGAGGGCGGCGTGCGCAGCATGGAGCGGGGTAACGTGAGTGCTGGCCGGGACCCGAAGACAGGGGAGAATCGGCATCCCAAACTGGAGTTGGTGCGGCTCACGATTCCCCGGCGTGTCTACACGCAAACCCATATGGAGTACACAGCGGAGTCCATCGTGGATGTATTGGCCCGACGTGAGAAGATCTCCGGCCTCAGGTTCACCTACGAGCCGGAGGTCCTTCGCTTCTTCCAGGCTCGGTTTGAGCCACGAACACCGGCCTAGCCGTCCGGTGAGGAGGGTTCTGCCCAGAGGTAGCAGCTGGCGTCGTGCCCCTTCCCGATTGGGTACGCTTCTGGCTCGGGGACACGGGGGAACGCAACGTGGACTTCGTTGCGCGTGGTCTTCACCCCCGAGACGGCTTTGCCGATCGATGTCGGGGTGTCGGCGATCAACTGCTGGATGTACTGGGCTACACGCTCAGGCGAAGCGCCCCGGCGCACCGAGATGATCAAGCTTGTCCCCCGGGCCTTGGTGTGCTGGATCATGCTGAGGGTTCGTCGCTCCTCAGCGCCCCCCTCTCCCGTCTCGATGAGGCGCATTCGTCTGCGATCAAGCAGTTTCGTCAGATCACGGCCTTCCCACCCGCAGTGCGGCATGGCTGCTTGACAGCGGGCGTGGAAGCGGCATCCGTTGGGTAGGTCAATGGGATCGGGGATCTCGCCCCGCGCGTCGACTTTCTGCCTGCCTCCTGTGGGGTCGGCCAGCGGCACGGCCGAAAGCAGCAGCTGGGTGTAGGGGTGTTTGGGTGCTCCGATTACCGCTTCGGTGGGGCCGAGCTCAGCCACGCGTCCCAGGTAGAGGATGGCCGTACGGTCGCAGATGTAGCGAATCGTCGCAAGATCATGGGATACGTAGATGATCGACATGCCCAGTTCAGCGCGGAAACGGCGCAGGAGGTTCAGCACACCCGCGCGGATCGAGACGTCCAGCATGGATACGGGTTCGTCTGCGATCAGAAGGTCCGGTTCAACGACGATCGCGCGGGCCACGGCCACACGCTGTCGCTGGCCCCCTGAGAGTTCGTGAGGATGGCGATTCAGATAGAGCTCAGGCGGCGAAAGCTCAGCGCGACGTAGAGCCTCCAGCACCATGCCTTGCCAGGCGCTCGGGCGTCCGATCTTCATGTTCCGAAGTGGTTCCAAGATCGTCTGGCGGATCGTGAAGCGGGGATTCAGCGTTTCGTAGGGATCCTGAAACACCATTTGTACTTGGCGGCGATAGGCACGGCCTCGCCGGCCGCGAAGCTCCACAGGCCGCCCTTGGAACAACAGGCTTCCCTCTGTGGGGGGTTGCAGGCCTGCAACGACTTCGCCGAGCGTGCTCTTACCGGATCCACTTTCCCCTGCAAGTCCCAGGATCTCCCCTTCGTGAACGCTGATGGAAACGCCGTCCACTGCGTGAACCGCCCTCAGGTCATCTCGGAACAGGGAGGCGAGGATGCCGCGGCGCAGCGGGAACAACCGGCGCAGTCGATCGATTTCGAACGCTGGTGTAGCGCTTGGTTGTTCGATCGGTCCTGTCGGCCTGACAATCGTCGCGTCGTCTGGGGTGGCCTCGCGGAAGCGGCCGGCTACGCTCTTCCATAGGTTCTCGTCTGTTGATCGAGTGCGGTGCTCGTCGGCTCGGTCGGCATAGTGACAGGCGGCTGACTGCTCATGACCGTTGGAGGTCGGCTGGGGGACCTCGTCCTGGCAGCGGTTGTCAGCGAACGGGCAGCGGGGAGCGAAGCGGCAGCCCGGCAGGTCGCCCGTGAGTTCGGGCGGCGAGCCTGGGATTGAGATGAGCTCACCTTTGGCGCTCTCCAAGGTGGGGAACGCGTTGAGCAGCCCCATTGTGTAGGGGTGCGTGGGCTGGCGGAAGATGCTCTCTGTAGGTCCGATTTCGGCGAGGATCCCTGCGTACATCACCGCAATCCGTTGGCACATCTCCGCGACCACGGAGACGTCGTGGGTGACCAGGATCAACGAGTTGCCAAGCTGTTGCCAGATCAGTTCCATCTGTTTCAGGATGCCATCCTGCACAACGACGTCCAGGGCGGTTGTCGGTTCGTCTGCGATCACAAGGTCCGGGTCGAGGGCTAGGCCCATGGCGATGACAACGCGCTGACGCATGCCGCCGCTCAACTGGTGCGGATAGTCGGTGAGTCGTTTGTGCTCGAGCCCCACCAGCGTGAACAGCTCCGCGGCACGCTTCCAGGCTTGGGGACGAGTCATAGTTGTGTGCCGACGAAGCGTCTCGACGATCTGGTGGCCGGCAGTGTAGACGGGATCCAGCGCATTCATGGCGCTCTGGGTGATCATGGAGAGCTCACGCCATCGCACGCGGTTCATCTCGGCTTCACTGAGCTTGAGAAGATCGTGCCCGTTGAACCGGATCTCGCCCCCC
>PUMK01000136.1 GCA_003551325.1 Candidatus Acetothermia bacterium
AAGGTTGCGTGACACCGAGATAGGCATCGACTGAAGCCACGCCCGCGTAAGCCTCAACATCGTTGATCCAGACGCGGACCATCTTGACCGGAGGGTCGGAATGGCCGAAGTTGAGCCATACTCCCGACGAGCACATGGCGCCAAAGGTGCCGGTGGTGACGACATCCACCTGTTCTGACGCCTTCTCGGGCCCCAGGTCAGCGACGATCTTGGTCATCTCGTCGGCGGTGAACACGCGGGCACGGCCGTCTTCAATACGCTCGTTGATCTCGTCAATCGTCTTACGCACAATGCCTCCTCTAGATGTGAAGGGTTATTCGAGCAATCAGCGTGTATACCCGGACACGGGGCCTAGATGGCTGGCCCCGTACCCGGGCGAGGCATTGTCATGACGACCGGCAACGCTCGCCTGTGTCTCATAGCGCAGCGTTCTTATACGTCGTCTCCGGTAGGCTGTCAAACAGGCGTAGCTATGTGCCCAATACACCCTTGTTCGGGGCGGACAATGCTGGCAGTGCTTCTTCGGTGAATGCTTCCGGGACTAGTAATCCACGTCCACACCGCGATCCAGGAGTGACTGGATATCCTCCCGATCCTCCGAACCGGGGTCGAGATCCAGGTTGTTGTCCCGTAAGTCGACGTAGTCGCCGTCGCCCAGACCACCGGCGTCGCTGTTTGCCACCAGAGGCGATACGTCATCGATCACGTTACGCCTGAGGCGCAGCGCTTCGAGCTGCGTGAGATTCTGAAGAGGTTCGATGTCGCTAATCCGATCGTTGTAGCTCAGGGCCAACTCCTCCAGACTCGTCAGTGTTGCAAGCGGCCCCACGTCCTCAATCTCGTTCCCCCAAAGGAGCAGAACCGTCAGATCGGTCAGTTCCTCCAAAGGCCCCAGCTCGCTGAGCGCGTTGTAGCCCAGATTCAGCCTCTCGAGGTTCACGGCGAACTGTAGCCCTGTCAGATCCTCGATATCGCTGAACTCGGCCTCGAGCACGTTCAAGGAAGCCATGTCTTCCATGGTGATGTCCCCGATGGGCTTGTCCAAAGCGTCGCGGACTGCCTTCTCCAGATTCGGGTCCGGGAAGATGCCTACCGGGGGATCCTCGTCCGGTACGAACGTACCGCATCCACCCAGGACCAGAAGAAGGCCTACGGCCCCCAAAGCCAAGCCCTTCCTCTTCAGCCGCGTCAGTCTTCCGACCCAAAGGCCGCCGGCCACAGCATCCTGAGAGCGTCGCTTCATCCAACCCCCAGAAGGCACTGTTGCCTTCCTGCTTCGTCGCTCCACGGTCATACCCCCTTCGTTTACCTTGTCTCGCACGGAGGGAGGAAGACGGGATCCTTGCTGGGCGTGCCCACATCGCTCTGCACACTACAGAGGACAGAATGCGAAACCCACAGGTCCCCGCACTCCACCCTTAAGTACGACAGACATCACCATGCTAGCACACAATCTCGATGTCAACAATGAACACCTCTCCCCCGTCAAGACCAGGCTGCGTTTCAGGGCGCAGCAAAGCCAACAGGGGTCGTCGAAGCGTCGCCCGCGTCTACAGTCTCCAGCCGACCGCCAAGCCCAAAATGGGAGCGGGGTCTGGGTCAGTGAAGATGAACGCGTATCCAGCCTCTACGGTCATGCGCACGTTGTCGGAGGCGCGCCACGCGTAACCGACGGTTGCCCCCAGGCGAAGCTGGTCGAGGAAGCTGTCTGCATGCTTACCGGATGTTGTCACCAGTGGCCCAGCGAACAGACGGCTTCTCAGTGATGGAAGGCCCTCCGGCGTGAACACGGCGAAATACCAGCGCAGACCAACACCGAAGATTCCCGTATCCCGCCCTACTCCTGCCGCAGCCCAGAAGCTGTACCCTTGATCCAGCGCTTCCACATCCAAGCCAAGGCCGATGACCCCCGCGCCGGCTCCGGTTTTGATATCGAGCACTTGCCGCGTCTCAGCCAACCCTACGGCAAAAGCCATCAGAAGAAGTACGATCGCGAACAACAGTACCCTGCGCATGCGAAGCACCTCCACGGTGACGTTAGCACAATCGCGTTCCCTAGACCACTGTCACCTCCTGATGTGTCCGCCTTGCATACGGACTGTACACTGCTCCTACGCTTTGGAAATCGTCGATCTGCGCGAGGCGGCACGACTCCTTGTGAATCGCTTCCACCAGATCCTGCGTGGTTGGCACACGCTGGATGAGGGGTTGGTCGTGCGGCTCGACGAGCCGCCGCAGGTAGTGAGAAGGAGGCAACCCGTGAAGGAATACCGTTTCATCCAGGTGGACGTGTTCACCGATCGGCCATTCGGGGGAAACCCTCTGGCCGTGTTCCCGGAAGCCGAGGGGCTGACCACCGAGGAGATGCAGTGTCTGGCCCAGGAGATGAACCTATCGGAAACCACGTTCGTACTGCCAAGTCAGGCGCCGGGCGCTTCGTTCAAGGTGCGTATCTTCACCCCGGCTAAGGAACTCCCCTTCGCCGGTCATCCGGTGGTGGGCACCCACTGGGTGCTCGCCCATCTGGGTCGTGTAGCGTTGCACGAGCCTGTGACCCAGATGCGATTGGAACTAGGGGTGGGGGTGCTCCCTGCCAACCTGTACGTCAGCAATGGCCGCGTGGAGCGGGTGGTGATGACCCAAACCCGCCCAGTCTTTGGCGCTATTCTTGACGATACGACGGAGCTGACTGCAGGACTGGGCTTGCCCCCCGAAGCCATCGCTGAAGCGGCGCTGCCGATACAGGTGGTCTCCACGGGGCTGCCGCAGATGATGGTGCCTGTCCGTTCTCTCTCTGCGTTGCGGGCCCTGGACGCCAAGCAACTCAACGTGGCTGCCCTCAATCGGGTCTGCCGCGCCCTTGGTGCCGAGTGCACTACGGTCTTCACCCTTGAGACGGAGCGGCCTGAGGTCACGGTCCACGTCCGTGTGTTCGCCCCTATGGTCGGGGTCCCCGAGGACCCGGCCACCGGCAGCGCCAACGGCGCCCTCGGCGCCTATCTGCTCCATCACCAGGCTGTGCCCATCACGGAGCCGACCACCCGCATCCTCAGCGAGCAAGGGACTGAGCTAAGCCGGCCCAGCACCCTGCACGTTGAGGTGGACAGCGTCGATGGCGACATCAGGGTTGTACGCGTGGGCGGGCGGGTGGTGCCTGTAGCCGAGGGCGTGGTACGGTTCTAGGGGTGCTTTGATCCATTGGCTCCACCAGAATGTTCAGAGCTAGGCTCATCAGGACGGGCATGGTATGGTGGGCGTGGAGGTGGGCATCGCTCTCCTGGATAGCTCACGTCCAACGATTACCCGTTCCACGATTGGGGGCAATGTGTGAGAGAGCATCTGGATGCATGCCTCTGCCCAGGCGACCTCCTCGCTTTGCCCTACCCTGCAGTGTCATCCAGCACGGTTGACCCATCCATGGAGGGTCCCGGCTGGAGGCGATGAGCGCGGCATGGTAGCCTTGGATGCGGCCGGTCAGCCGGAAAAATAAGGAGGACGTACGGTATGCGGAAACCATGCATGGCTTGGGTTGTTCTTCTGGTCTGTGGCTTGTTGTGGACGGGCGGGTTGGCGACCGCTTGGGGAGGAAGCGCTGGCGAAGACGTGATCTACAGCCTCTCGATAGCGCAGGTTGACGAACTCCTTGCTGAGCGCGAGAACAGCGAAAGGATCGTGGAATACGTAAGGCTTATGCCGGGTGTCTGGTACTACACCACGTCCTTGGGACAACAGGTGCTGCTGGAGGGTTTTCTTGAGGACGGACTGGTTGTCGACTTCATGACCTTCTACTACGTCGAGTTCCCGGCCAATGCTACCTATGGCAAACTAGAGCACATCAACGAATGGAATCGTGAAGCTCGGTTCAGCAGAGCCTATGTTGACCAGGATGGTGATGCGGTGTTGGAGTTCGATCTTGACCTAGAGGGGGGTGTCACGCTAGGAGCTGTACACGCTTTCTTGAACCTCTTCGACGGCATTGCTTTCGGGTTCGAGATGCACATTACCCGAGGTGAGTGATGGGTAACGGATCATAGGCTTCCAGGGGGCGGATGCCGGCCGCTCCGCCGCTCAGTCCCGTACATCACGGTCGTCGCAACACAATTGCCATGGGTGCCAGTGTGACACGCTCATCGTCTGCTGAAACGAGGACCTCTGTCCACAAGCTTCTCTCTGTACTGCGCCATGCTTACGTAACATCACTTCTATTGGAGGCCTCATGATACGCAACGGCGTTGTTGGTCTTCTCGCGGTCTTTCTTGCGGCGTTCACCGTCCTGGGCAGTGCTGTGGAGATGCGCGGCGCGATCGGCGCATCCATCGAGCTCCTACCGACGCTGGCCGGCAGCTCTCTGTTGAACATCACCGCTTCGGGTGAAGCGTGGACGTTCTCCAGTGACACCTCGATCAGCTTCTTCCCTGCATTCGGGGTCCAGGAGACGCTGTCCTTTGTGTACACAACTGGTCCCGCCGAACTCACCGCCCAAGCCTCCATGGCGCTCAGCCCATGGGCGTTCAACTCGGGCAAGCTCATGGCGACGCTCGATCTGTTCAAAGCGGAGCTTCGTGATGATGCCCCGCAGGTGTCGCTTGACGCGAGCTTCTCGGGGGGCGTAGATCTCAACGAGGATCTGAGCCCATTCGCACAGTTCACGGCCAGGGCCTTGATGGACGTTGCGGAACACTCCCTGAGGTTCACGACAACGCTCTCCCTTCTTCCTCTCGGTGTTGCTTCGCAGCTCGTGGCGAACCTGTCTCTCGGTAACATCAGCCTCATCAGTACAACCTCGCTGTCCTTCGCCCCGTTTGGCATCACGTCGACGCTGCTTGGTCGCATCTCCTTCGAAGATGGGGCGCTTGACGATGCCCAGGATGGTGCTGTTACAGTTTCTGCCTATGCAGAACTGCTCCAGAGCATCGTCCCGTTGTCCTTCTCCTACGCGCGCGTCAGCGGGACGGTCACGGCTGAACCATACTCTCTGGAGGGGTCGGTCACTTACTATGGCGAAGCGGCATTCCATGTGGGGGTGGTGGCAGCCGCTCAACTGGAGCACCTCAAGCTGGAAGCCTGGGCCTCGTACAGTTCAACGGCTGAAACAAGCGTGGGTGTGGGAGTGGGCGCAACCCTGGCTGTGGGTCCCATCGCGCTTTCGGGGGCAGAGGACTAGGTATTCCTGCTTGCCACCCGGTCAGCAGTGCCCCGGGCGACCGACCGTTGGAGCGTGAGCTCAGGAGAATGAACCCGTAGCAGCGATGCGGATGGTGCTCATCAGGATGCCGATGAGCAGGCTGTCATCCGACAGCTGTACCGAACAGGCAGGCTGTTGCAAGGGGTTTCCCGCGGACGCGGCATGGGTCACCAGTGGATGGGCTGTACTGAGCGATCCTGGAGGCGGCAGCCCCCCCTGGTCGTAACGTTCACCGTGGCCGAGGCTATCACCCCGGCAACTGGGCCGAAGAACGGAAGCTGTGAATCGGACTACGTGGATGACGCCACGCTTTCGGGCCCATCCAGCAGCCGACCGCTCGATCAAGAAGTGGTCCCTCGACTCTCCTGGGACCGACATCACCACCCAGCTCGGGGTGCTCGAGCCGAAGGCCCAACGCTCATTGGCAGCATCGGGACCAAGACACAGCCCTCGTAGGCCTCACTCGACAACTCTCGAACTCACCTCTGAGAAGGCTGAGGCCGCAGCCCAGAGCTAACAGAGCATCCAGGCGATAATCTAGAGTGGGCAGGCCTCTCGCCCCACAGTCTGTGCTGCGAAGATTCTCCACCTGTACGAAGAACCGCCATGAACTGAGGCGGCTCTTGACAGCCTGCCAGCGGCGGGAGTATCGTGCGCAGCGAGCCTTACGAACGGAAGCAGGAGGTGGGACGGGCATCGCCCGAGGCGAGCGGCTCCGCCCGAACCGTCCACCGGATTCGGCACCGGTGAGTCAGTTTTCGGAGCTGTGGATTGCACGAACAAGGACGAACGCTGCCTCGGTCGGCTCACTGCAACCCTCTCAGCGCTTCCGCCTACTCCGGCGTCGTTCACCCTGTTCGGCTCCCGGCGCGTTCGTAGGCCGACCTGTGGGTCCCGAGCAGTTCACCTGGGACATGGTCGGAACGTACGTCCCTAGGAGGGTGAACCATGGTTGTTCGAAGGTTCCTAACATACCTTCTCGCTTCTCTGCTAGTGATGGGTACCATCTCCTTAAGCCAGAACCAAGGCCACGAGCCGTTCCTACCGGATATCGTGGCCCTGGCCGAGGCGCAAGCTCAGGCCGCGGCAAGGGCCGCGACCCAAGCGCAACAGGCAGCTGACGATGCGCAAGCGCTCCTCGACAGACTCGACGTCTCCGCGCTGCTGAACGCCTCGGCAAGTGCATCCAGCGAAGCCCAAGCGGTGGCGAACAGCGCAGCACAAGCAGCAGCTCAAGCTCGATCCGAAGCCAACGCGCTCGCAGCCGCCTGCGCCGATGCGGTTGCACGAGCTCGGGCCAGCGCGCTGGCCTGTGCCCAGGCCGCAGTGGACGCTCAGGCGATGGCGCAGGCCTTCGCGACGGCGTGCGCATCTGCGGAAACCGACGCCGAGGCATCGGTAAGGGCCTGCGCTGACGCCCAGGCCACGGCAGCAGCCTATGCGGAGGCCCTGGTACGGGCCGTAGCCCAGGCCCAGGCGAATGCCGAAGCGAGTGCGGCGGCTTGCGCTGCAGCCGCGGTCCATGCTCGAGCGTACGCCCGCGCAGTAGCCGAAGCGTTGGCATTGGCGGAGGCGGAAGCCCAGGCTCAGGCGGAGGCTGCGGCCGACGTTGCTGCCACTGCCCGCGCGGAGGCCCGTGCGGTGGCGGAGGCAGCGGCGTTGGCGGCAGCCAGAGCTCAAGCCATCGCCTCAGCACGTGCCTATGCCGAGGCACAGGCGGCAAGCTCCGCGCGCGCCTACTCGCAAGCCCGGAGTGCGGCTGAGCTTGTACAACAGAACATCCAGACGGAGGTTCCGTGCGGACTCGTACACACCGAAGTCAGCGGCGTTGTGGAGGCATTGGCTACCGCCACCGCAAAGGCCAGTGCAACAGCCGAAGCTGCGGCTCAGGCAACAGCCCTGGCCGAGGCTTCGGCAATGGCGCGTGCGGAGGCAGCCGCTGCTGCACGGGCAAGGGCTGACGCCCAGGCTGCAGCTGCCGCCAGCGCCTACGCGAGGGCCGAAGCGGCAGCCCGTGCCGTGGCCCAAGCCCGAGCGGAAGCGGAAGCGCAGGCTACAGCAGCTGCCGAGGCCATTGCACAGGCACGCGCAGCCGCCCAAGCGCAAGCGAGGGCATGCGCTCAGGCCTATGCCGAGGCCCAGGCGGCGGCAGAAGCAGCAGCCTGGGCGATCGCCCAAGCTCAGGGTTCGGCCGAGGCAGAAGCCACGGCCATCGCCCGGGCCTGTGCACAAGCACAGGCTGCCGCTCGGGCATCGGCTCGGGCTCTGGCCAGGGCGCAGGCGGAAGCCGAAGCCCAAGCGTCTGCCGCCTCTCGGGCCTGTGCGAGGGCCGAGGCAACCGCAGAGGCTATGGCCGAAGCGCTTGCCCAAGCCAGTGCCAGCGTTCAGGCCAGTGCACGAGCATCTGCCAGCGCTCACAGCAGCGCGCGCAGCGCCGCTCAGGCGATGAGGGCCGCCGTTGCCCGAGCCGTCGCCAGGGCAAGAGCTCACGCCGATTCTGCTGCAGCTGCAGCCGCAACAGCGTGGGCCGAGGCTGACGCATGTGCCCGAGCGGCAGCAGCCGTTCAGGCGTCTGCATCAGCCAGCGCCACCGCTGCCGGAACCGGCGAGGTCTACGCGCAAGCTTACGCCTCTGCCGAAGCAATGGGAGCGGCCCAGGCCATTGCGCATGCTCGCGCCGCGGCATCCGCCGCGGCCCAAGCCAGTGCTTCGGCCCAAGCCGCAGCCCAAGCCCTCGCCGAGGCGGAGGCCGAAGTGAGTGTCGGTATCACAGCAGTGGCCCAGGCTTCAGCCGAGGCCCACGCTGAAGCGTTCGCTTGCGCCCAAGCCTATGCTCAAGTCGAGGCTTACGTGAGCACCGGCGTCAGCGCACTGGCTGAGGCGCTCAGCGAAGCCGAGGCCGCAGCCTATGCAGCAACTGTCGCATATGCTGAGGCATATGCCGAGGCGCATGCGTCGGCGGAGGCGCTGGCAGAAGCCCGTGCCGAGGCCTACGCAGCAGCCCACGCTGCTGCCCTAGCTCAGGCACAAGCTGAAGCCGCGGTGGCGGTCGGCGTCCACGCTGCAGCTGAGGCCCTGGCCGAGGCTGCTGCTGCAGCCTACGCCGCCGCATCCGCTGAGGCCGTAGCGCAGGCTGAAGCCTTCGCCGCAGCCCAGGCATACGCTGCGGCGGAAGCTCAAGCGTATGCCAGCGCCCAAGCTTGCGCTGTGGCGTTGGCCCGGGCCGAGGCTTTCGCGTCAGCCGTGGCCGATGCCCATGCCCGTGCTTCGGCTGCTGCTGAAGCAACCGCCGAGGCCTTGGCCCAAGCTCAAGCCATGGCCCAGGCAGCTGCGCAGGCGGCGGCCACAGCCTCCACATCGGTCGAGGTCGTCCCACATATCGAGACCTCAGTGCGCGCCTTCATCGATCCTGACTGTCTGCAACCGGTGTGCGAAGAGTACGTGCCCACCACGCCCACGACACCGGATAGGCCGACAGGTTGCCCTGAGCCGCGCTACCTCAACTGGGATTTCGGCCAGGTGACACCTGGAACCACAACCAGCTTGACACGGAGCGTGCCCAGCGAACTGGACCAGCAGATCGCCAGCTCGGGGGCAACCACAGCCGAACAGGTGAGCAGCAACCTACCAGGCAGTCTGTCCTTCGAGCTTCTGCTCACCCAGCGCCAAGGACGCCTCAGCGGCACAGTGCCCGCGAGCGGTGGATCCTGGACTGTGGAATACCGCTTGCGGGACCGACAGCAGTGCCCGGTGGCCTGGTTGCGTGTTACGATCACTGCCCGAGAGGCTGTCTCCACATGCCCCGAACCCGAAGGGCTGAAGTGGGACTTTGGCGAGGTACGCGGTGGAACCACTCACGTCCTCACGGTCCGCGAACTGCCGCGCGAGCTGCTTTCCCGGATCCGTACGGCGGGCATCGTGGGGACTCAGCAAATCTCAAGCTCGCTTCCAGAGAGGGCCCAGCTCAGCCTGGATCTGAACCAGGGAGTGGGGGCACTCACCGGCTACCTGCCGCCTGAGACCCAGACATACCAGGTGCTGTTCAGTCTGACCGACCAGCGCCGCTGCGAGATCTACCGGTTGGCGGTGTCGTTGTACGTGCGGGGGACGGCTACCACCGAACCCACTGGACCCACAATCAGCATTGTGCGCCTCTCAGCGGAGGCCGTCTGCGCAACTGACCATAGCCATACCATCGCCTTGGCCTGGCAGGCAAGCGGGGGGCAGTCTCCCTTGACTGTCGGGCCGATCTCCATCGTCTTCCCCGACGGTCGCACACAGTCGGTGACAGGCAACTACCCGGGGAGCGGATCAGCAACACTGCGGGTCACCCTGACCCAGGGCGGCACCGTGCTGATACGGGTGCAGGTGACGGACCGCGCTGGTCAGACCAGGATCGCTGAACGGGAGGTGGAGCTCACCGCTTGCTTCGTCGGGGTCACCATACCTCCCGGCGGCATCAGGTTCCCCACGGTACAGGCCGATGTGCGCGCCAGAAGGACCATCTACACCACCCCTGGTTATCAGGAACTGAATCTTCCATTCCAGGTGCAGGGTGAGGACACAACCAGGACGACCCCGTTCGTGCTGAGTCGTCTTGTTGGCTCGCAACTCGTGCTCGAGGCCCCGGCCCGCAGCCAGGCTGCCGGAACGTACGGCATCGGATTCATGGGCTGGGACGTGTGGGTGGGGGACGCGGAGGCGCCAACGCGGTATCCCGGGACCTTGGACGCCCGTCGGGGCGTGTACACGTTGACGCTGACACTCCGCTCCAATGTTCGCATCATAGCCATGTACCAAGACATCGTCGGCTAGCTATGTGGGGGCGGGGCCTCACGGGCCCCGCCCTCCTCCTCTCACTCCACTGTCCCAACCCCGTTGCTATGGACGGGAGCAACATGCGCTTCTGCATCGGCATCGCCCTGAGCATCTCCACGATTCGCGGGGTGTTTCGCGATCGCGACTGCCCTTCACTCTACCTGTCCATGGCCGGACAAGCTTCACCCAGGGCGCTCTAGCGTAGGGTCTGGCGGGGAGCAGGTGCGTTCGAGCACGAGGACGTACCGGAAGTAGGGCTCAGGCACGAGCCCGTGCCGGGCAAAGGTTCCGACTTGTTCCTCGCAAGCGACCATCGCCGACAAGCACTCCTGCCCACGTTCCCAAGCGTGGGCGTGAGCGAACCGAAGAAGGGCGTCCTGCCCAACGTCATCACCGTGCAGGAACGCGACCGTCGCGAACGCAGCCGGCGCGTAGGGATCGGGAGACTGGATGAGGAGCCCGCGCGCTGGATCTCCCCAGATGAACAGCTCCGCACGAGCAATCCGCTCAGCCAGCCGCTGACGGGTGAGTTCGGGAAACCGCCACCCCAGACCGAGCAGGCCATGCGCGTCACGGTACGCCGACGAAGCACGGACAACCGCCCAGGCCGGTTCGATCTCGTGAAGACACGCAACCCCCGGGGGTACGACCTCGTCACGCACCGGACCCTCGACATAGGTGAACCGGGCGATCTCCTGAAACCCCTGCTTCCCGGCGATGTGCAGGCTCTCCACGTTGGCCTCGGCTGTTGCGAACCGGATCGAGCGCGGTCTCAGGGCCAGCGCAGACTCGAGTTGCCGCTGGCCAAGGGCCTTGGCCACACCCTTACCCCGCTGGGCCGGGTCGACCCGCAACCCCTCCAACCAGGCTTCGCCCGGCGAGAGCATCGTGAGCTTGCCATACCCGGCCAGCTGACCGTCGAGTTCAGCCACCGTAAGGCCGCCCTCGGCAAGCCAGTCATCAAGGACAAGGGGGATGTAGTCCTCTCCCTCCCAGATCTGGGCGGAGATGGTGAGGATTGCCTCCCGATCCTCAGGCCGCGCGGGACGAAGTGTGATCGCCACGACGATATCCTACGCACTCACCCCGCGATCGTGCCCGTCCTTCCCTGCCCACAACAGGGAAGATGGGACGCGCGATCGGTCGCGCATGACCCTGCCGTGCCGCGTCAAGACCTCCAAGGACCCGGGTTCAGTGCGGCACGCCTTCAACGGGATCCATTCACGGGCGGAGCAGATGCACGGAATCACTTCCGCCGGAGAAAGGTTGTTCACCTTTATGAGATGCTGTATAGTATCCGCTTGTGCATGAAGACATAGCATGAATGCTAAGGAGGCTCGTATGCCTGAGCGAAGTAAGGGAACGAAGATGTTGGACAAGATCTCCATCTACATCCCGCAGAAGAAGGCTGCCAAGAACGTGATGGAGCGGCTGCGGAAACTCGGCGAGAAGCGAGACCGCTCGATCAACTACCTCGTGGTCGAGGCGATCATCCACTACCTGGAGCGTGAGGAAAAGTAGCCGAGCGTCTGAATGTTCTGCATTGCCTGCGGACCAGGCGTGAGATCGAGGTGGCTCTCGCGAAGCTCAACCTCGTGTCCCACACCTTGACCACCCGCACATGGCTGTTCTCGATGAACGCTGCGTACGTTCCATTGACTGAGAACGATAGGAACTTGATGGAGCGCACGGACCACGAGCCTCGTTTGGTAACGATCCCGTTGACAACCTACCGTGGTTGCTCCGCTCGCTGAACCGTATCGCTGATGGTCGAACCGAGAGGTCGACGCTTCTTGGGGGAGTCTCGATCGGAGAAACGTAGCCCTGTACGCCCGAGTGGACGATCTTGGAACTTGCACGTGGCCGAGGGCGGAGGAAGTCCATGCCCTTCTTCCGACCCTCTAGGCAGGCGGTCCAGGGTTGGCGAGAGTTCTTCCGGACTCCTACAC
>PUMK01000050.1 GCA_003551325.1 Candidatus Acetothermia bacterium
CCGGGGTCGTACCCGGCGGTGCTGATGGTGGATAATCTGGATGCGTATGTCTGGGCGGCCCAGCTGACACTTCAGGTCCCTTGAACCGGGCCTTCCGTCTTGCAGTTCTGTGTGCAGCGCTCGCGCTGCTTGCTGCTCCAGCACCGGGGCAAGGTGGCTCCCTTTCGCTTGAGGTGCGGTCTCCACCCCAGGCGGTAGCTGCTCCGGGGACCGCTACCTTTGCCTTCTGGCTAGCCGGCTGCGCTCACGAGACGATGCACGTGTCGTTCAGCTTGTCTCTCCCCAAGGGTGTTCGGTGCCTTGCTGTTCCTGCGGAGCGGACTTTGGCACCTGGAGCAGCCGAGCTTCTTCTCCTGACCGTGTTCATCTCATCCGAAACTCCTGCAGGAACACATTCGATCGTGCTCCACGCGGAAGCCTATGGTGTCGAAGCTTCGGGTGTCGCTGAGATAGGGGTTCGACCTCGGGTCGATGTCCGACTGGAAGTCCCCCCAGGGGGAAGTGCCGCTCCTGGAGGTGAGATCGTGTATCGGCTGAGGGTTGAGAACCGCGGGAACGTAGCAGTTGAGGTCGAGCTGCAGGTGCGGTCAAGCTGGTCTACGAGGCTGGAAGGGGGACGGTTTCACCTTCCTGCCGATGCGATGGTCGAAGGCAAGTTGGTGCACATGGTACCCGCCACCGCGGAGCCGGGAAGCAGGGGCCGGGTGAACGTCGAGATACGTACGCTCACCGTCCCATCCGTCGAGGATCGTGGCGTTTTGTGGTCCACTGTGCGACCGCCGGCCTTCTCCGAGGTTCCCACGCACTTGTACCCCCTGCTCCCCGGTGCCGTGCACGGGGCGTTGATCATGGAGGATGGCCGCTTCCGAGGCGAAGGGCGCTTCGATCTGCGTGGAAGCATAGGACCGCAGCAAGCCCTTTCCGTGAGCGGCTTGGTGCGCGTTCAGACCCACGAGATCGCCTGGCACACGCTGCGCCTTTCGTACCTACATAGCGCGTTGCACGTGCATCTCGGTCACATCGCTGTGCCCACACTCACTGGGCGACGGGTGGGACACGGGCTGATCCTGCAGCACGATCCCGTGGCTTCCCCCTACCGTGTCCGCGTGTACGTGAGCCCGGTTGGCTCCGCCCTCGAACTCCACGTACGCGACGGGGATGTAGGAGGAACGATTCTTGCCAGCAGTTCCGATGGGGTCTCGTTGACGGCGTTTGCAGCACCTGGGCCGCTTCGCATCGAAGCCCAACTCACGACATCCACCGAACACTACCTCGTCAGTTGGCGGGAGCCAGCAGGGCTGAAGCTCTCAGCCAGCTTGATCCGGGGGGCGGGAGCCGCGGTGATGTTCTCGGTCTCTACGGGTTTCCTGAAGAGCACATTCACCGGGCATCTTGCGTCACCTTCAGGATGGGAGGTCGAGCTCGCTATGCGATCGGAGGGGCGGCTTAAAGGCGCATTCCAGGTGGGTCTTGTGGAGCACCCGCTGCGGGGAGTGCACCCGGACGCCATGCGGGCGCGATGGGGGGCTGCCGGTGACCGACTCGAATGGGAGATGTGCGTAGCGTTCTCGCGTTCCTCTGGGTGGACAAGGGCTGAGGATCTGTGGGCAGTGCGCTTGGGAGGTGAGGCGGCGGTTCGCACCTCCTACGGGAGTACGTTCGGCCTTGATGTGGACGCTTGGTTCACCGCCCTTCCGCTTGCCGCACAGGTTGGGCGGTGGCGATTTGTGCTCTCCGGAGGGGCTCCGTTCGGTGCGACCCTTGCAGCTGACGGAACGCCCAGGGCGCGTTCCACCCCATCGTTCCACGGGAGTCTTGCGGTGGAGGACGGGCAGTTAGAAGTCGGGGCGACGCTTGTCCTCAACCGAGCAACGCTCTCCGTCGCCTACGGGGTCCGGCAGTTTTCACTGTCCTTCGAAGCGAGGGTCTCCTTACCCGTCCCTGTGGTGATGACCAAAGGGCGTGTTGAGGGAGCGATCCAGGGGGCACCGGAAGAAGGGCTGCTGCTTGAGCTTGACGGCGCACGATCGATCACCTGCAGCCAAGGGCGTTTTCGCATGCCCCCCATGGCTCCGGGAACGTATGCGCTGCGGTTTCTCAACCTCCCGCCGGGGTTGTGCGTGGCACCTGGACAGGGGTCGGACGTTGAAGTACGGGCGGGCGAGGTGACCTACGTGCAGGTGGAACTCGTCACCACGGCAGAGCTCTCCGGACGGCTGATCGCAGTGGATGGTCAGACCGAACAGGGCATTGCTGGAGCGCTCGTGCGCGTCACCAATGGCGCGAACACCCACAGCTCCCGCACCGATGTCCAAGGCGGCTTCCTCCTCCGGGGTTTGTGTCCGGGGATCTGGACCATCAGCATGGAGCTACCTGACCTTGTCCCGCCCCACGACCTCGACCGGGTCGAACAGACTGTGGAGTTGAAGCCTGGCGACCGGGTTACGGTCGACTTCGTTGCCCGTCCTCGTGCGCGCCCGGTTCGGCCGTTCGTCGGGGTCAGGTCTTGCATGATCGCATCCTCGATACGATCATGCAAGACCTGA
>PUMK01000168.1 GCA_003551325.1 Candidatus Acetothermia bacterium
GCCGTGGTGAACGAGGTGGAACGGCTTCACGAGCTCGAACGGCCTGTACTGATCGGTACCACCTCCATCGAGGACTCCGAGCAGCTCTCGCGGATGCTCAAGCGGCGAGGGCTCAAGCATGAAGTCCTGAACGCCAAGTACCATGAGCGGGAGGCGCACATCATCGCCCAGGCCGGTCGCGCGGGAGCGATCACGATCGCGACGAACATGGCAGGTCGGGGAACCGACATCTTGCTCGGTGGCAGCCCCGAGCAGCGTGCCGCCGATGAGGCGGATCCGGCGGAAGAGCCCGACCGCTACGAAGAGCTCCTCGCCCGTTATCGACGGGAGGCGGAGGAGGAGCGCAACAGGATCGTACAACCGGCTGAACCGGAAACGGCTTACGGGAAGCGGGCGATGGTGAGGATTCGCAAGTGGTGTGAGGAGACTGGGCGACCTTACCAAGCGGCCGAGTGGCGCGAGGCGCTTCGGGAAGGTGGCCTTCATGTCATCGGCTGCCAGCGACACGAGGCCCGCCGCATCGACGATCAGTTGGCGGGCAGGTCTGGTCGGCAGGGCGATCCCGGGGTGTCGTTGTTCTTCCTGTCCACCGAGGATGAACTGCTTAGGGTGTTCGGTGGGGAGCGTATCGGTTCGATCATGGATCGCCTGGGTATCGAGGAGGGCGAGGCCATCACCCATGAGCTTCTTAGCCGGGCCATTCGCAATGCACAGAAACGCGTAGAGGAAAGGAACTTCGAGATCCGCAAGCGGCTGCTTGATTACGACGAGATCATGGCCCGCCAGCGCGAGACGATCTACGGTGCGCGTGAGGATCTCCTGTTTCCTGCCTCCGGACAGACGCCCGACGACCGGCTGGTGTGGGATCGTTTGGAGCAGATGGCGGATGAATACGGCGAGGGGCTTGTGGAGCAACACCTGCCGTCCGGTGTCTCAGCCGAAGATGAGACCATCCAAGCGTTGGCTGAGGAGCTGTCCAGGCTGACCGATCCCGCGCCCGCCGCCAGCGAACTTGCGGCGCTCAAGACACGCGATGCGGTGGTCACGCACGTTCAGCAGAGCCTGCACGCTCAGCTGCAACGCCAAAGGGAGCGACTGGCACCCCACTTCCCCGGCGTAGCGCGCATGGTGCTCCTGCGGACGCTGGACGAGAACTGGCGGTTGCACCTCCTGGAACTGGACGACGTGCGCGAAGGCATCGGCTGGCGCGCCTACGGGGGTACGGACCCACTCGTCGAGTTTCGCCGAGAGGCTCACCGGCTGTTCCAGGAGATGCTTGTACGCAGTGAGGAGCAGGCCATGCGCTTCCTCCTTTCCCCGAGGCTCTCCATCCGCCCCCAGGATGAGTCACAGGCAAGCTCCGTGTCCACCACGGCCGAGCCTCCCACAGTGCAGGCTGGCGTGACCTCGAAGGAGACTGTGGCACCGAAGCAGGGTCATTCGGGTAAGGCCAGACGGAACGACCCGTGTCCGTGTGGTTCAGGCAAGAAGTACAAACGCTGCTGCGGTCGTAGCAGTGCCTGAAGCGATCCCCCTTATCGCACGGCTGCCTTGACGTTGGGTAGCGGTGTCTCTATCATTCATTAGCAAAGCAACGGGGTGATTGCTAAATGAGAGGGCGACGGGAGTTGCTCCTTAAAGAAGTGGTGGACCACTACATACGAACGCTGCAGCCGATCTCCTCGCGGGCGCTGCTTGAGGAGTACGGTCATACGTTCAGTTCGGCTACGGTTCGCAATGAACTCGCTGCGCTGGAACGGGGTGGCTATCTGTACAAGCCATACCCATCAGCGGGGAGGGTCCCCACCAAGGCCGGTTTTCGCTTCTTCGCGGAGTGGTTGTTGGAGCTCGCGGAGATCCAGGAGCGGCCGGAGCGGCTGCCTGCTGAGCCCCCCGACATCACACCGCAGCAGCTTCCGGAGTTGCTACGGCGGACGGCGCTGTTGCTCGCGTCGATGACAGGGCAACTGGGATTCGTGCTTGCGCCGCCTGTGGAGAGTCTGCGGCTCGCGGGTCTGGTCATGCGGCGACTGGGTCCGTATGCCGTGCTCGTTGTGGCGCTCTCCGAACTGGGAGTTGTGGAGTCCCGCGTGCTGGAGCTGGAGCGGGATATGACCGAGGACGAGGTCGGCCGTGTGGAACGCATCCTTGCCGAAAGGCTGCAGGGCCTTCGCTTGGACGAGCTGTCCAGGTTGGGGGTCATGGACTTGGAGGGATGGCACGATCCGACCGTGTCTGCGGCGGTGGAGCTACTCAAAGGGCTTGCTGCGGAGGAACTGCGGCGTCGCCTCTACACCGAGGGGCTGACCCAGGTGTTGAACGCGCTGCGGCACCAGCGAGCCGAGCAGGTCTTGGAGAGGGTTGCCGGCCTTCTACGCGTGTTGGAGGACGAGCGTGGGTTTGCCGTCAACTTGGAGCGCATGCGATACGGACGACGTGGCCTTGCGGTACACGTTGGCGACGCGACGGTGAACGAACTCTCGGAGTTCAGCATGGTCACGGTGCCCTATTTCAACGAGGGAGGACTGCTCGGGGTGATCGGCC
>PUMK01000353.1 GCA_003551325.1 Candidatus Acetothermia bacterium
CCCACGCTCCCCATCCTCCAGCCCACACTCATGCTCTCCCCGCGTGAGAACCAGGGACGACCTTCATGCTCATCTCGCGTGAGACAACTCTCTTGGTTGACGGCTCTCGGACGGCCATGGTATGGTGGGCTATGCAATCGGTTCCGAAGCGTTCGGCAGGAGGAAGCCGGTGCAGGTTGGTGAGCAGTCCTAGCGAAGAGCACCGCCGGTTCGAGGCATTCCTGTGCTCGGCCAGGTGCTCGCAGGGAGGTGGTTCCTGTAAGGAATACGTTCGTGAGCGTTTCTTGGGTACACGTGTGTCTACATGCGTGGGGTACCAAACTAAAGGAGGTCAGAATGAGGCGATGGGCAGTTGGATTCTGCGTGCTGGTGCTTCTGGGTGTGAGCGCGCTCGGCCAGCAGGTACTGAACATCTACACGGCGTTTGATGTTGATCAGGCACAGACGTACGTGGAGGCATTCGAAGACGCGCACCCGGACATAAGGGTGGAATTCGTGAGGCTCTCCGCGGGGGCGCTTCTGGCACGGCTCCGCGCCGAGTACCCGAGGCCAGGCGCGAGTCTCTGGCTTGCAGGGCCGAGCGATACGCACATCATCGCTGCAGCCGAAGGGTTGCTGGAGCCCTATCCGGCATCGCTGGGGTGGCAGTATCTCCCGAACTGGGGGAAGTGCCCCGACGCCTACTGGAGTGGCATCTACACTGGCTTCATCGGGTTTGCCACCAACAAGGACTTCCTGGAGGAACATGGCCTGGAGGCCCCAACGTCGTGGTACGATCTCCTCGAGCCTGAGTACCAGTACAACCTCTCCATGGCCTATCCGTACACGTCGGGCACCGGATACACCCGGCTGGCTTCGCTCGTGTTCCTTCTGGGCGAAGAGGAAGGTCTTGAGTTCGAGCGTAAGCTCTCTGAACACGCGGTGCACCACTACACTTCTTCCGGGTCCGCCCCTGCCACAGAGGCGGGACTGGGCGAGGTCGCTGTGGGCATAGCCTTCTCGCACGACATCGTCGCCAGGGCAGTTGGCTTGGGGTATCCAGTGGTGATGTCCTTCCCCAAGGAGGGCACCGGATACGAAGTGGGGGCCATTTCGCTGATCAAGAACGGTCCCGAGCCTGAGCTGGCCAAGGTGTTCTACGACTGGATGATGTCTGCCGAGGCGCAGACCTTGTACCAAGAGTGGTACAGAGTTCCGCTCAACCCGGCGGCAGAGGTCCATCCGGAGGCTGTTACGGCAGCGGAAGTGAACTTGGTCGACTACGACTTCGTGTGGGCAGCGGACAACCGCGACCGCTTGAACGATCTGTGGCAGGAGTTGACAGGGTTCTAACCGGAACATCGATGTGGGGGGGCAGTTGTGGCTTGCCCCCCCACATCAGATCCCGGGTTCCTCCTGATGACGGGAAGAATGGGACGTGCGGGGGGTGAGCTCCGGCGGTTGGCCCACGACCGTGGGCTGCTCGTCGTATTGCTGTTCGTCGTGGGCCTTGTGGCCATTTTCGTTGTTTTTCCGTTGTTCCAGGTGTTCCGTGAGAGCATCTTCCCCCGTGGGCAATTCGACGCTACCCACTTCATACGGTTCTTCCAGGGCGCGCCGTTTCTCATCACCCCATTCTTCAACAGTCTGATCCTGGGCGGGCTGGTGGCGTTGGTAGGAACCGTGGTGGGTTTCACGTTTGCCTTTGCCATTGAGCGGGCGAATGTCCCCGGGAGGCGCGTCTTCCGCTGGATCGCTACCTTGCCCATGATCTCCCCCCCGTTCATCATGGCCCTGGCGGCGATCCTCTTGCTGGGAAACCGTGGGATGATCACGCAGCTTGTCCACAGTGCGTTCGGTGTACGCTGGTCGATCTACGGGCTTCCCGGCCTGGTGTTGACCCAGACGCTGGCGTACTTCCCCGTGGCCTTCATGGCGCTTGAGGGCGTCCTGAGGGCGATCGACCGCAGCACGGAGGAGGCCGCCCATGATCTGGGGGCCAGCAAGCTGCGCACGTTCGTCAAGGTCACGCTACCGCTGGCCGCGCCGGGAATCGGAGCAGCGCTCTTGCTGCTGTTCGTGATCTCGCTGGGCGATTTCGGGAACCCGATCGTGATCGGTGGTCGCTTCCAGGTCCTGACCGTCCAGGCATACCTGGCCATCACCGGGCGCTACAACATGCCGCTTGGTGCTACGCTGGCCATTCTTCTGCTCGTCCCCACGGCGTTGGTGTTCATCGTACAGCGTTATTGGCTGAGTCGCCGATCGCATGTCACGGTCACCGGCAGGCCCACGCCGTCCACAGCTCACGCCAGCGGGCCTGTGCTTCGCTGGGTGCTGTTCGGCGTGCTGTGTTTCCTATCAGGAGTCATCCTGCTCTTCTACGGGATGGTGTTGTACGGCGCGTTCACCCAGCTGTGGGGGGTGAACCACGCGCTGACCATGGACAACTTCCGCTACGTGTTCTCCGTGGGTCGGCGGTACTTCATGAACACACTGCAGCTCGCTGCCATCGCCACGCCCGTCGGCGGCGTCTTGGGGATCCTGATCTCCTTTC
>PUMK01000066.1 GCA_003551325.1 Candidatus Acetothermia bacterium
GGTGCCTCCGATAATCGGACTGCCCCCGCAGACGCCTTTCTTTCTGATAACATGAGGATGCTCAGTCTTCACGGTGTCCATGATTCCCCACCCCAATGGTACTGCCTCCATCCTCAGCGGCCAACGCCCGTCTTCGCCCATCGGGTTGACCATGCGCCTGCGGGGGTCAAAGCCTGGATTGCAGCCTTCTTGCCGAGAACCAAAGCCCTGCCCTGGTCTCAGCTCACGGAAGAATTGCTGCAATTCAAGCTCTGCCCCTCCCGTTCTCACAACCCAAGAAGTATCCGCAGGCGGTCTTCAACTTGGGCCACCGTAGCTGCGTCTACGCTTCCAAGGTGAACCACCCCGGGATTGCCGGAGAGTGTTTTTGTTGAGAGGATGGTGTCATGTCGAAGTCAAGCGTGAGGTACTCTCCAGAGGTCAGGGAGCGGGCTGTGCGGATGGTGTTGGAGCACACAGGCGAGTACGACTCGCAGTGGGCAGCGATCTTGTCGATCGCAGGGAAGATTGGGTGCACGCCGGAGACGCTCAGGAAGTGGGTGCGGCGGAATGAGATCGACACTGGCAAGCGCGGGGGCCTCACGAGCGATGAGCGGGCGCAGATGAAGGCGTTGGAGCGAGAGGTGCGGGAGCTACGGCGGGCGAACGAGATTCTCAGGAAAGCATCAGCTTTTTTCGCACAGGCGGAGCTCGACCGCCCACGGAAGAGATGATGGCGTTCATCGATGGGCAACGGGAGGCGTACGGGGTCGAGCCGATCTGCAAGTTGCTACCGATCGCCCCGTCGACCTACTACGAGCACAAGGCAAGACAGGTCGATCCCTCACGCCGCTCGGAACGCGCTCAGCGGGATGCCTTCCTGTGTGAGGAGATCCAGCGGGTCCGGCGGGAGAACCGTGAGGTGTACGGTCCTCGCAAGGTGTGGCTTCAGCTTCGCCGAGAGGGAATCGAGGCGGCCCGCTGCAGGGTAGAGCGGCTGATGAAGAAGCTCGGGCTTCAAGGCGTGGTACGAGGGAAGAAAGCACGCACGACGATCCCTGCTGAGGATGCTGCGCGACCGGGTGACCTTGTAGAGCGCAACTTCACCGCCACGCGGCCCAACCAGCTGTGGGTGGCGGACCTGACGTACGTCACTACCTGGGTGGGCTTTGTGTACGTAGCGTTCGTCATCGATGCCTTCTCGCGGATGATCGTCGGGTGGCGCGTGGCCCGTTCGCTGTCGAGCGATCTGGCCTTGGATGCCTTGGAGCAGGCACTCTGGGCCCGTCCCAAGACGGACGAGCTCGTCCATCACAGCGACCGAGGGACGCAGTACCTTTCGATCCGCTACACAGATCGCCTGAGAGAAGTAGGGATTGAGCCTTCGGTAGGAAGCGTGGGCGATTCGTACGACAACGCCCTCGCCGAGACGATCATCGGGCTCTACAAGACGGAGGTGATCCGAAAGGAAGGACCGTGGCGTGGTGTGGACCAAGTGGAGTTCGAAACACTCGATTGGGTTGACTGGTTCAACAACAAGCGCCTGTTTGGGCCAATCGGTAACATTCCACCCGCCGAGTTCGAAGAGCTACACTACCAGAGTCAGGAGGCCCCGGCCTTGGTGGCCGGACTCAAGCTATGAAGCCTCCGGAGAACCCGGGGCGGCCCAGACAGTTGCCCCTGGATTCATTCGCTCGCGCGTTGTGCGATTGCTGCTGGAGAAAGACTTTCCGGTGACAGTCATCGACAGCTCTCCAGCCGAGCGCCGCTGCAATCTGACACCGATCCCCGATGCCCTCCTTATAGACAATCATTTAGGGTTTATGAGCCCAGTTAAGGAGAACGTCGGAGATGGGATTGTCTTTCATCCACCTGCCTCGGTGGATGACGTGCGTTCCATTGAGAGACTAGTAGAAGACGCCGAGGTCAGCGTTGTCGGCACGCTGCAGGAACTGGAGGCGGCACGGCGACATACTGTGCGAATGGTGGTCTTCTCCATTTCAGCAAGAAGCTTCGGCGAGCTAGGAACTCTCTCGATCAGAGTTCATCAACGGTTGATGCGAGGCCTATCTTGAGGGCGCGATGCCACATGGCTCTGCGACAGCGGTGGCGCATCAGGGGTATCGACACGTCGAAGCCGGGGAACCAGTACACTCCGGTGGCGTTCTGTGGGGACTTCTCCGTAGAATGGAAGAAGGAGGGATATGCGCATCTTGATCCTGGGAGCAACCGGAATGCTCGGGCACAAGCTATGGCAAGTCTGCTCTCAAGAACACGAGACGTACGCGACTATTCGGGGGAGCCGAACTACGTGGCAGAGTTCCGGAGTTCTTGATCCAGAGACGCTGCTTGACAGCGTTACCGCGGGAGACGAAGCCTCGGTCGCACGGGCCATCACGCTGAGCGAGCCCGATGTGGTGATCAACTGCATCGGTGTCGTCAAGCAATCTCCATCAGCTGCCGATCCGATCGCCAGCATCCAGGTCAACGCCCTCTTCCCACATATCTTGAGCCGGATGTGCGGTGAACACAGGACTCGTCTAATCCATATCA
>PUMK01000137.1 GCA_003551325.1 Candidatus Acetothermia bacterium
GAAACCTCCGCCGGCGATGTAGTTGTGAGGGCTGTGGAGCTTGAACAGGAAGGGCTCTCCCTGGGAGATCGCACGGACACCCGTCGTTGCCTTCGGGCGCCAGAAGTTCACCTCGTCGGGCCGCTTCTCGGCCAGAAAGCGAAACCAATTCCCATCTGTCACCGCAACGAAGAACTTCACCGGTCGCTGCACCCCGCCCAGATCACGGTCTGTGTAAGATCAAGCTAACACAGGCATGTCTCCTTCAGCAAGCATGCCTCTGACCAACCAACGTAATGCACATTACAAAAGCGCCGCCGAGGCAGCTTCAATAAAGCATCGCAGCAATCGGACCACGCACCGCCCGCGCTTGCCCGCCCGAGCGCCGCGCCGCTAGAATCTAGGAGTAGGACATGTACGTGGATTCAATCGCGTTGGCAACACTGCTGAGCTCATAACTCACACAGGCACAGGCCAAACTCAGAGGGAGGGTGAATGGCGAGGAGGGCCAAGAACAAGAACCACGGGTCGGACAGCGGCGCCAACGTCGGCTACGAAGCTCAGCTCTGGGAAATGGCCGATGCCCTTCGGGGCAGTATGGACGCTGCCGAGTACAAGCACGTTGTCCTCGGCCTCATCTTCCTCAAGTACATCTCCGACGCCTTCGAGGAACACCGCGCGAAGCTGGAAGCCGAACGCGCCCAAGGCGCAGACCCAGAGGACCCCGATGAGTACCGGGCCGTGAACGTGTTCTGGGTCCCCCAGGAAGCACGCTGGTCTCACCTCAAGGCCAACGCCCGCCAGTCCAACGTCGGCCAACTCGTCGACGATGCCATGGCCAGCATCGAGCGGGACAACCCGGCCCTCAAGGGTGTGCTCCCCAAGGACTATGCGCGTCCTGCACTGGACAAGCAGCGACTCGGCCAGCTGATCGACCTCATCACCAACATCCAGCTGGGAGACGAAGACTCCCGCTCCAGGGATGTCCTGGGCGGCGTCTACGAGTACTTCCTTTCGCAGTTCGCCAGCGCCGAGGGTAAGAAGGGCGGGGAGTTCTACACCCCCCGCTGTGTGGTCAAGCTCCTGGTGGAGATGATCGAGCCCTATCGCGGCCGGGTGTACGACCCCTGCTGCGGCTCGTCCGGCATGTTCGTGCAATCGGTGGAGTTCATCCGGGCCCACACCACGGGAAACGGAAACAGCGGCAGGGCCAAGGCCGACATCTCCATCTACGGCCAGGAGTCGAACTACACCACATGGCGGTTGGCCAAGATGAACCTCGCCATCCGTGGGATCGACGGGCAGATCGAGCACGGAGACAGCTTCCACAACGACCGGTTCCCCGACCTCAAGGCCGAGTTCATCCTCGCCAATCCGCCGTTCAACGTCTCCGACTGGGGAGGCGACCGTCTGCGTGACGACAAGCGCTGGCAGCACGGCGTACCGCCCAAGGGCAATGCCAACTTCGCCTGGGTGCAGCACATGGTCTATCACCTTGCGCCCGCGGGCGTGGCAGGGTTCGTACTGGCCAACGGCTCGATGTCCTCCAACCAGTCCGGCGAAGGAGAGATCCGCAAGAACCTGATCGAAGCCGACCTTGTGGACTGCATGGTCGCCCTGCCCGGGCAGCTCTTCTACTCCACGCAGATCCCCGCGTGCCTATGGTTCCTGGCCCGTGACCGCTCCGGTAGGGGCGGGCCTGGTGCCCGCCCTTTCCGTGACCGGCGGGGGGAGGTCCTGTTCATCGACGCCCGCAAGATGGGTCGGATGGTGGACCGCACGCACCGTGAACTCACCGACGAGGACATCGCCAAGATAGCCGGCACCTACCACGCCTGGCGCGGCGAAGAGGGCGCAGGCGACTACGAAGATGTACCTGGCTTCTGTAAGAGTGCTAAGCTCGAGGAGATAAGAAAGCACGGCCACGTGCTCACGCCTGGCCGCTACGTCGGCGCCGAAGCCCAGGAGGACGATGGCGAACCCTTCGAGGAGAAGATGCAGCGCCTGGTCAAGGAGCTGCGGGAACAACAGGCAGAAGCTGCGAAACTCGATGAGGCGATTGCCGCCAACCTGAAGGAGCTCGGGTATGGCTAGGGAGCTGCTGCGCGTTCAGGTGAAGCCAGAGCTGCTCCGCTGGGCCCGCGAACGAGCGCGGCTCGATCTCGATGCCCTCCGCGAGACGTTGCCGGCTGTTGATCGCTGGGAACGCGGAGAACGAAACCCCACGATGAAACAGTTGGAGCGCTTCGCTGCTGTGACGCGTGTGCCCCTTGGTTACCTGTTCCTCGATGCACCGCCAGTTGAAGAACTGCCCATTCCGGATCTTCGCACCATGCCCCGAGCCTCCCGCCAGCCCAGTCCTGATTTGCTGGAGACGATCTACCTCTGCCAGCAGCGCCAGGAGTGGTATCGAGAGTACTTGAAGGGCATTGGGGAGGAGGAGCTGCCGTTCGTTGCGTCTGTCCGCGCAGGCGATGACGTCGTGCAGGTTGCTACCCAGATCCGGAGCCAACTCCGCTTTGACATCACTGAGCGCAGCGAGATGCC
>PUMK01000005.1 GCA_003551325.1 Candidatus Acetothermia bacterium
CTCAGGCTCACCGGTGAGCCCGCCGGTCACGCCTTCCTGCGTAGCAGGGGCATCCCGGAGGAAATCGTGGAGCAGCTTCCCCTCATGGGCATCTCGTCAGCGGCGAACCTCATCAGCGCGGTGAAGTTGGCCCGGTTCTACGAACTGTCCGAACGTGACGCCGTGATCACAGTGTTCACAGACTCCCAGGAACTCTACAAGAGCCGCCTCGAGGAGTTGCGTGCCGAACGCGGCGAATACAGCGAGCGACAGGCGGAACTCGACCTCGAACGCTGTTTGCACGCGGTCAGTACGGACTACGTACAAGAGCTTGGCTACTGGGAGCGCCGCCGGATTCACAACCTGAAGTACTTCACCTGGGTCGAACAGATGGGCAAGAGCGCCGAGGAGTTGTCCGCGCAATGGTATGAGTGGCCCGAGTGGTGGAGCCGCGGCCGCCAGCAACTTGGGCAGATTGACGAGCTCATCGAGGCGTTCAACCTGCGCGTGAGCGGCTAGTCGGCCCTTGTGCGTCCGGACCAGCGTTGGCCATGTGCCCTCGGCTGCGTACACTGGATGGGCTATGGAGCGGCATATCTTCGAACGTGTGGCCGAACTCTTGGAAGCCCGACTTCCTGCAGTTCTGGTGACACAAGTGGCAGTCGAGGGCCCGGCCCCACGGGAGGCCGGTGCCCGCATGATCGTCCACGCTGACGGTACGACCGAGGGTACCATTGGCGGAGGAGCACTGGAACACCGCGCAACACACGAGGCCCAGAAGCTTCTGGAGCGGCAAGCCACCAGCCTCCTGACGACCTATGAGCTTGTGGAATTGGGAATGGTCTGTGGGGGTCGGGCGACGCTTCTCTACGAAGCCCTCTCACCCCAGCCTCGGCTCGTGGTGTTCGGAGCAGGACATGTGGGAACCGCACTCGCTGAGCTGGCAACTCAAGCAACACAGATGGCGCTTGAGATTCACGACGACCGCGCGGAGCGGGCGAAGACTTCGATCGGACGGGCCGTGGTCTCGCATCTGCCCGGTTACCCCCCCACGCCTCGCTTTGACGCTGACACAATGGTCGTCATATGCACGGACTCCCACACAAGCGATCTTGCCGTTGCGGCGCAAGTGCTCGCTAGCGAACCACTCCCGACCTACATTGGGCTCTTGGGCTCACTGCCCAAGTCCGAAGAGTTCCGCAAGAGGCTCCGCACTCAGGGGATTCCTCCAGATGTGCTGGAGCACTTACACTGCCCTGTCGGACTTCCGATTGGTGGGAAGAACCCTGGCGAAATCGCCTTGAGCATCCTGGCCGAGTTGGTGGCGTTCCAGCATGGGCGCCTGGTCGAAGCGCGGACCCGCTTGGCCCTGCGCTGACCGACCGTGTCGATGTCCAGTCCGCTGGAGAAGGTCCTCGAACTGCTTCGGTCCTTCCCGGGATTCGTGATCACCGGTCCCATTGGAAGCGGCAAGACCCGAACAGCAAGTGCCTTGGTGGAGGAACTCCGGGCCTCGGACGTATCGGTAGGGGGTGTGGTCTCTCCCCGCGTGCTCGAGTATGGTCAGACAACAGGTTACCTCGTGCGCGATCTGATCAGTGGAGAAGAACGCCAGTTGTGCACTGAGCATCCCCCTGGGATACGGTTCCGACGCTTCTTCTTCTCGCCCTCCGCTCTGGACTTCGCCAACGCTGCCGTGTGCCGCGCAGCACACGAAGTGGATGTCGTGCTCGTCGACGAAGTGGGTCCGTTGGAGCTTTCGGGAGGCGGCATGGCCCCCGGTGTCCAGGAGGCGCTCCACGGAGGCGTATTTCTGGTGATGTGTGTCCGCCCCTGGCTGGTGGAGGAAGCCTGCTTGTGGGCGGGGCTCCCCAAGGCGACACCTGTCTGGGAAGTGCCCACGGGTTGACGGGGCAGTGGTGGCTTTGCACCGCAACCGTTATCCTGGGTCAGTGCCGTGGGCGATAGGAGGGGACACATGGACAACGCCGCTGAGGAAAGGTTGTGGGAGATCGTGGACGCATCGGAGTTCTCCCTGCTCATCACCCGAGGGACCAAGAACGGAAACCCTCGGATGCGTCCAATGACGCTCCTTGCCTATGAGGACACGGGCATTCTATGGTTCGCCACCAGCGCCTCCTCGAGGAAGGTCGAGGAGCTCTCCGAGGATCCACAGGTCACCGCATGCTTCCTCGACCTTGATGGGGGAACATATGCCCAGCTGTTCGGGCGCGCTGAGGTCATCGCGGACCCGAGCACGAAGGAAGAATTCTGGGAGGACGAGTGGTCATGCTTCTGGGACGGTCACGAAGACCCGGACTTCGTATTGCTCAAGGTGGTGGGAAGTCAGGCGGAGTACCATCTCGTCGACGAGGACGAGCTATGGGTACTCGACTTCTAGGGAGCCGCCTCACCGCGCGTGACCATTGAGTGGGGGCGGTGCCGTCCGTAGAATTGTGGTGGAGGGATGTCCGAACGGTAAGGAGCCGGTCTCGAAAACCGGTACGGCCTCACGGCCTTCGGGGTTCGAATCCCCGTCCCTCCGC
>PUMK01000181.1 GCA_003551325.1 Candidatus Acetothermia bacterium
AGATCCTGTCGCGGAGGCAGGGATGGAGTTGGCTGTGGAACTCAGGACCTTCCTGGGGCTGCCGCTCGGGGTAACGGTAGGATGGGCGTATCCACTGATGGGGGCTGAACCCGATGCGACCTGGCAGGTGTTCGCCCGGTTTGCCCTCGACATCCTGTGAGGCAACCCGGTCCGACTGCCGACCCCAGGCGAACTATACGTTGCCGTTCCACAGAGCATGCATGTATGCGCCGTGCAGAGCGCTGCCAGGGGGGACGTCACACCTTCTGGCCCTACAGCCTCAGAACGGTTCGACCTCCATCGGCGCCATCCCCTGGTCGGCGCGCCATACAACCGAAGTCCCATTGGAAAGGCGAAACAGGGACAGGACTTCGTACCCAAACTGATCCACGACCGGCTTGAGGAACGTGAACACGTCGTCGACGATCCGCTTCTTCAGGTCAAGATCGTCTAGCTGCTCCATGTCGCCCCGTACGCGGACTTGGACGCCCGCTTTCCCGTCCCAATAAGCAAGCTCGACCGATGGGTTGGCCGCAAGCTGCCTGTGAACGTCCTTGTCACCACCCGTGCAGAACGTGAGGCCGGTGGGCTCGACCAACGCGGTGTGCATCGCGCGGACGCGCGGCTTCCCACTGTCCACGGTGCCCATGAACGACGTGGGGTTGGCTTTGACAAACTCCAGGACCTGGTCTCGTGTCATAGTGAAGGAATCGTAAGCGTGAACCTCGGGAGCGGCAACCCTGGGTGGCAAGCGGCACATGACCGCGATAGTGGAAATCAGGAAGAATCCGATGTCACTGCTGTTCCTGGTCCTCTTGGCACCGGTGTTCGGCGTGGCGCAGCTGACGGATCCGGAGAACGTGCGCTTCCTCGCCTTCGACGCGGCGGAGCTGCCTCAACGATGGTACGCGATCCTTGCGGGAGGGTTGAGCCTGTCGTCCTGTTGATCCTGTCGATCACCGCCATTGCCTTCGGATGGCTACCGTCAGTGGGTCATGTTCCCCATCTCGCAGGAGCGTTCATGGGCCTCGTCTTCCTGAGCGTGTTCCGAAGGGTCCACAGAACCATCGAAGAGACCTTGGGGGAGACACCATAGCGGAGAACGGTGTGCAGTTCACAACACACCGTGTTGGGACAGACCATTCGTTCTCGGTTCTCGGCGACGAAGCCGTATGCCGCTGAACGCTGTCAGCAACACACCCTAGATGATGAGAAGGGCGATGTAGAAAGGTGCGCCCCGGCAGTTGACGCCGAGGCAAGTTTAAGGAGTGTGACATCAGAAAGCGTGGGCAACGCATGCTCCTCTTCTCCGAGGGTACACTGCACGGGACGAGAACAGCCATGTCCCCTGCTTGCGCACTGGCCTCAGCGGCGGCGGTAGACGAAGTGTCGCAGGATGACGAAGCCCCCAGCCAGGATCAGCGCAGCGGGCCCCACGATGCTGAGGGGATCGCGGATGCCGGTTGTCGTCATCGCACCCACGAGGACAAGCGCCACGGAGGGGATCCAGGCCCATGACTGCCGACCGTCAGGGGTCGGTACGAGCGCCACCAGCGCGAACGTGGCCGCCAGCCCGAAGAAGAAGACCCCCGCCTGCACGTTTCCCCGCATGCCAGAGACGAGGGCCAGGGTGACCAGAACCCCGCCAGGGATGAGCGCCCACCAGTGATCTCGGTCGTTGAGGAAGATGAGCCCGAAGGCCAAACCGATGGCACCGAGGAAGAGTGCACCACTCCACGCGCCCAGCGCAGAGCCGAAGAGGGCTGTGGCACCCAAGCCCAGGAGTGCGCCTCCGGGGATGAGCGCCCACCACTGCTGTCGGCTTCGGGCGAACACGGCGAGGAAGGCGACTCCGCCCAGAACAAACAGGGCGCCTCTGGCCGCCGCCTCCTGGTCGCCGAAGACGCCCAGGTTGACGAGGAGCAGCACCACACCGGCTACGAGCAGTGCACTGGCAAGCCATACCGCTGATGATGTTCGCATTGCGTTGGTGAGTATGCCGCACGAACCTTACGAAGACGAGGCGGGGGAGGCGGACGTCGCGGACAGCCAGCTGGATGTGCTGGATCCGCTTAGGGGTGGCATAGTACGTACGACCCTGCGTGCGGTGGGCCGCCTAGGAAGGGGGTACACTGGGCGTTCGCGTCGAAAGCTACCCGCTGGATGCACGGGGCACGTGCGGCTGGCATGGGGTGGGTGTTGTCGGAAGTGCGTACGGCTATGTGAGCCTGGGGGAGCTGAGGAGGGAACGGACCGGTCTGTTGGCAGCGAGCCTCCGTGCGAGGCTAGAACGCCGACTGGGAAGGGGAATGTTGATTGGAGGAAAGACGGGGAGGATAGCTCCTAGAATTCCCCGGAAGATGGTCGAACGAGGGCTGACCTTTGGTGTGGGGATTTCGTCCGGTGGTTTCGGGGAGACTCCGGTGCCATTCCCTTCGGAGCCAACCGTCAAGGGAGGATCGTGAACGCAGTACTGCAGGTCAACGGACTCACCAAGAGCTACGGGAGTGTGGTTGCCAACA
>PUMK01000010.1 GCA_003551325.1 Candidatus Acetothermia bacterium
CCACGAAACTCCCCGCCGTGTTGATCAAGATCTCCGTGTCGCTGTCGAGCCAGCCATCCATGACCGGCTCCACCACAACCGCCTTGAGATCAGCCCGTATCTGTTCCAGGGAAACGTCCTTTGCGTGCTGGGCAGCCAAGAGTACCGTGTGGGCACGGACGGCTACGCCGTCTTCGTACTGCACCGTCACCTGTGACTTTCCGTCGGGTCGAAGGTAGGGCAGCGAGCCTTCCTTGCGCACCTGCGCCAGCTGCTTGGCCAGTTTGTGCGCCATTACGATGGGGAGCGGCATGTACTCAGGAGTTTCGTCGGTGGCGTAGCCGAACATGATCCCCTGATCGCCTGCTCCCAGAAGGTCATAGCTGTCTTTGGAGCCCTCCCGCGCTTCGCTCGCGCGGGTCACGGCATTGGCGATATCTGGGGATTGCTCACGGAGCACCGTGGCTACAGCGCACGCCTCGTGGGACAACCCAAAGGCGGGATCGGTGTAGCCAACATCCTCAATGGCCTTCCGAGCGATGATCTCCGGACGAACGTGGGCGGTGGTGTGTACCTCACCACCAACCATCACCAAACCTTGCATGAGAAAAGTCTCGCAGGCCACGCGGCCTTGTGGATCCTGATCCAGGACCGCATCCAGCAGGGCGTCGGAGATGCGGTCAGCGAGTTTGTCAGGATGCCCCTCCGACACGGACTCGGCTGTGATGAGCTTGGTCGTCAATCCCACCTCCTCAAAGCAGGAACAGTCTAGGCGCCATGGTAGACCTCCCTAAGGCGGCCCGCAAGCTGACGATGTGGTGGTGTTGCCGGTCCTGCAGGGGTAGACTGGCGGACAATGAAGGGACTTGTACTGGCTGCGGGATCGGGAACGCGCTTGCGTCCTTTTACGCACACGCAACCCAAGCACCTCTTGCCCGTGGGGGGCAAGGCCATCATCGCATACGGGATCGAGGCCATGGCTGCCGCCGGTATCCGTGATGTGGGGGTTGTGGTAGGCACGGAGACGGAAGCCCCTCTGCGGTCTTACCTCGAGGATGGTGCCCGTCTGGGGGTCAGGATTTCGTATGTCTCCCAGCCCCAACCGAAGGGGCTTGCGCACGCCGTTATGTGCGCGGAGACGTATCTCGATGGCGAGCCGTTCGTGCTCTATCTCGGAGACAACCTCATGGAGGACTCGCTGACGGGGTTGTTGGACGCCTTCGACGGATGCGCCGGGGGTGGGGTGATCGCCCTGAAACAGGTGCCCAATCCTAGCGACTACGGTGTGGCGGCGTTGGATGGCCAGGGCAGGATCGTGCGACTGTTGGAGAAGCCCTCCCAGCCGCCGTCCGATCTTGCGGTTGTGGGTGTGTACGTCTTCTCCAACGAGATCCTGGATGCCTGTCGACGTATACGACCGTCCGGGCGTGGGGAGCTCGAGATCACCGATGCCATTCAGCGGATGGTTGACGACGGAAGGCCTGTACTCGCCCATCGATTGCAGGGTTGGTGGAAGGACACAGGCAAGCCGCGTCATCTGATCGAGGCCAACGCGTTGGTCCTCGATCGCCTGGAATCGCGTGTCGAGGGCAGGCTTGAGGGCACGAAGGTGGAAGGGACAGTCGTTGTGGAGCAGGGAGCGAGCATCGTGGATTGCACGTTGCGTGGTCCGGTCTACGTGGGGCGGGATGCCCAGGTCGTGGAGAGCCAGCTTGGACCTTATGTTTCCCTGGGGGCATGTGTCCGCGTGGCGGGTACGACGATGGAACACAGCATACTCATGGACGAGGCCAATGTGCGTGGCCCGGCGACACTATCGTGGTCCGTGATCGGTCGTCGCGCACACGTCACTGCTGAGGGGGTGGCCTCCCCGCTCTCGCTCCTCTTGGGCGATGACGGTGAGGTTTGTGCTTAGTGCAAGGCTGTGAGAGGAGACAGGATGACCGAACGATGCGCGTGTGAACGCGCTGCTGCCGAGAAAGGCGCCATCCCACAGGTACGTTTTGACGAAGTGCCGCGAGCTGCTCCCGAGAACACACGGATCCTCGTTACGGGGGGCGCTGGCTATATCGGCAGCCACACGATCAAACAGCTGCTTCGTCGAGGTAGGCGTGTGGTGGCGCTGGACAATCTGTGTGCCGGCCATCGGGAATTGGTCTTGTGTGACGATTTTGTCGAGGCCGAACTCTGTGACCTCGGGAGCCTGCGTGAGGTCTTCGCCCGGTACCGGTTCGACGCTGTGCTGCATTTTGCCGCATACACGGCCGTCGGTGAATCGGTCGAGGACCCGGAAAAGTACTACCGCAACAACCTCGTTGGGTCGCTGAATCTCCTGAGGGTCATGCTGGAGCACGACGTCCGCAGGTTCATCTTCTCCTCGACTGCTGCTGTGTACGGCGTTCCCCAGCAGCTTCCCATTTCCGAGGACCATCCGACGTCCCCCGTCAACCCCTACGGAAGGACGAAGCGCATGTTCGAGGAGATCCTCGAGGACTGTGGTCATGCCTACGGGCTTGCCCACGTGTCGCTGAG
>PUMK01000309.1 GCA_003551325.1 Candidatus Acetothermia bacterium
ACGGTCGCGTCCTGTCCAGGCATAGAACGCATCGTATCGTCAGGCATGGTAACCTCCGTCTGCGAGCCTCCTGCCAGGGCTGCAACGAGGAACCCCAGTGCAGTGAGGACCCCGGCTCCGAGCATCAGGCTCCGCGTTTTTTGCATGGTAACTACAGTCTAACGGTTGGCCGTGGAGGCTGTGTGGAGATGGGGTGTTCTGTGTCTACCGCCAGCGTGTCAGGATGCTCTCTCGGCGGAACAGCCGCACCGCAACGTACAGGATCACCGCGTTCAGCGCGATCAGGACAGCTGCTTCCACAGCCACGAGGGTGAGGCTGACTGCCGTCAGCTGCGTGGAGTAGACGATGAGCGGAACGAGAGCAGGGAGCAGGGCCAAGCTTGAGAACTGGTAGGCGGCACGGGGATCGGTTGTCCTCGAGGAGACGAGCACTGTGACGAGCACGGCGAACATTGCCAGAAGGGGCGATAGAAGGAAGACGGAGGCCAGCCAAGGCGCCGACAAGACCCCTTCTGGAATGGCTCCCAGCAAGGCCCACGTTACCGCCAGGAACGCTCCGTAAGTGAGCCAGGTGATGATCAGGGCAGGGATCACGGCTGCCAACCCCTTGCCCATGAACAGCTCAGTCTCGGTGAGTGGCGTGGCCAGCAGTGGTTCGAGTGTCCCCTGCTCCTTCTCGCCGACGATCGCGTACACAGCGATCGACAGGGGGATCATGATGGGGAGGATCACGAAGTAAAGGAGCGATGTGTTCAGCATGACGGCCTGCGCCTCCAGGGGAAGATCGCGCGCCTGCCAGGCCATAAGCACCGCTAGGCCAAGCATGAACAGAGGCAGGAACACCACACCGTAGATGACCATCTTGATCCGGCGCGCTTCCTCCCATTCCTTAAGCAGCAGGGTTCTAAGCCGCATCTTCGTCCTCCATCAGCTTGAGGTACACGTCTTCCAGCGTACGCTCTTGGGGCAGTACGTGGAGGATCTCGGCTCCCATCTCGACCAGATGGCGTACGAGTTCGGGGTTATGCGTCTCCGCTTTCTCCATCTCCACGGAGAGCTCTCCGTCCGAGGATTCCGCTTCCTTTACGAACGGAAGGTCGCGCAGCGCAGGTGCAAGCTCCGGTTGGGGGCGGGCCAGGCGGACCACGGTTCGCGCCCCGAACATGCGCAGCTTCAGCTCTTGGGGTGTGCCCTCGGACACGGATCGTGTGTTGAGGACGACGATGCGGTCACACAGGCGCTCGGCTTCGGGCAGGTTGTGCGTGCAGAGAATGACCGCGCGCTGCTCCGATCGGAGCTCCTCCATGAGGATCCGTACTTCGCGTGCCGCCTCCGGATCCAGTCCTGCTGTGGGCTCGTCCAGAAACAGCGCGGGAGGCTCGTGCACGAGAGCCCTGGCCAACGCCAGCCGCTGCGCCAGCCCCTTGGAAAGGGTTCCGGCAAGGTCCTTGCGGCGGTCCCACAAGCCCATCAGCGAGAGATACCGTTGTGCCTTCTCCTCGGGCTTTGCCACCTCGTGAAGTTGAGCGAACAGAAGGAGGTTCTGCCATACTGAGAGACGCTTGTAGAGTCCTGGGGATTCGGTGAGCAGGCCCACCGAACGCCGCACAGCCTGCGGATCTGTGGCGATATCGTGGCCCGCCACCAGTGCCGACCCCGCGTCGGGTGATAGCAGGCACGTGAGCAGTCGCACGGTCGTCGTTTTGCCCGCGCCGTTGGGGCCCAGAAGCCCGAGAACGGCACCCTCGGGAACGGACAAGGAAAGGTCAGTCACCGCTGCGCGGTCACCGAAACGTCGGGTGAGTCCCTGCGCGCTGATCATCGCTTGCTCTCCTCCACTCGCGGAATGTCGGCCGGGTGCTGCTGTTTCACAGGACAAGCGGGTTGTGCGTGGCTTGCGGGCTGAGCATAGCGTCTGCCCGAGAGCCGTGCCAGCTGGGACCCTCGCCAGCCCCCGCTGCCACGCTCACGGGAGTTCGGGAAGCTCGTGTGGGCGATGGCGGTTGCACAGGGGCAGTCACGGCCGTTGCCATTCCCAGCGAGTTGAGATCCTAAGGGCGCTGACCTGACCGGAAAGCTTGCCCCTGCCACAGATCGCACATCTCCTGGTGTGTCTCGAGAAGCTGTGACAGCCGTCCGACGCCGAGCACGATGCCCTCTCGCAGAAGGACGATCCGATCAGCGCGCTCCAGCGCTGGACGACGGTGTGAGACGACAATGCATGTACGGTCCTTTCTCTCGAACACGCGTTCCCATAGGTGGCGCTCGGTTTCCACGTCAAGCGCGCTGGAGAGGTCATCGAACACCAGGAGTTCCGGTTCGCGGACGAACATGCGTGCTGCTGCGGTTCGCTGGCGTTGACCACCGGAGAGCTTCACACCCTTCGCACCGACCAGCGTCTGCAGTCCGTCGTGCAGGTGGGGAATGTCCTCCTCGAGGACAGCCGCGCGGATGCTCCTGTGAAGCACGTCCGACGAGACGGGTAACCCCATGCGTATGTTGGATTCCAGGCTGTCGGAGAACAGCTGGGGTACTTGCGGCGTGTAAGCACTGCGCGGTGGTACGAAGAACGATGCAGGGTCATCGACAGGGTAACCGTTCCACAAGATCCTCCCCCCGGTCTTCGTGAGAAGTCCCAGGAGCACGCGCACCAGGGTCGACTTCCCCGAACCGATCCGGCCCGTCACGACGACGAACTCGCCGCGACACACGGTGAAGGAGATCCTGGTCAAGGAGGGTCGTTGCGCGTCTTCGTCGGTTGTCTGTGACGGCCACTGGAAGGAGAGGTTCTCCACGCGGAGTTCGGAGAGGCGATCGCCGGGGGAGCGCTGTGGCAGCGTCACCTTGGGTTGCGGTCCTCGGATGGCCAGGGGAACGTGCTCGACGACCGCCTCCTGGCGGTTCTCGGGTGCCAGCACTGCCATCCTCTCGATCGATACCCCTGCCTGACGGATGTGCATCATGAAGTCCCCGAACGCGGCGATGAACTCGGCGAGGATGCCCACGTACACGACGAACAGAGCGAAATCGCCCACGGAGAATGTGCCTGCGCTCAGACCATCTGCTGCGGCCAGGAGGATGAGTCCCGTGCACAGTGTGGCTGCGTTCCAGAAGAATGCATGGAATGACTGTGTCAGCAGGCGATCGCGCACCGTGGCATGCAGACGTTCCTCGTTGAGTACCCGGATGTGCTCAACAATGTGCTGTTCTGCGCCGGCCAGTTGGATCGTCTCCACGCCTTCCATTGCCTCGCCGATGGCTCCGGTGACGCGCTCGGCTGCCCGTCGGCTGGCTTCTCGGAATCGTCGAATGTGCTTAGACACAAGCCTTCCCGCGACGAGAACTGACAGCAGGGGCAGCACGACCACCGTGGTGATCCGCGCGTCAATTGTCAGGAGGATCGCGAGTGCCACCGCAGCATAGGCGGCAAACGCAAACTGGTCCACGATCCAGCTGATCGTGTCCTCGAGCACTTGCACGTCATCTCGAAGCGTGTTGAGTGCCTCACCGGTGGAACAGCTTAGCGGTTGGGCACCGGGCAGCGCGAGGACCTGGTTGAGGAGGTTATGGCGCAACAACGATCCCATCGTATACCGGTGACGGATATCGGTGAGAGCTCCGATCAGGATCGTGACGATACGCACGATGCCTACGCCGACCACGAGTGCAATGATGCTCTCCACCGTCAGTCCTGCTGGAGAGGCGTCGGTGATGGCATCGAAGAACAGCTTGGCCACATAGCCGGCCGCCAGCTCGGCCATGAGGATGCCGATCCAGGCGATCACGTTGGCGCTGTACAGGCCAGGACGGTAGGTGACGAGCCTCCACAGGGCCTGGCATGTCCTCATGCGAGCACCTCCGCGAGGCCCGTTCTGAGCAGCCGACGAAGCCGGGAATCCTGATTGCCCAGCAAGTCCTCTCGGGCACCGAACTCGACCACGCGCCCGTCGTCGAGAATGAGGATCTGATCCGCGCGTTCCACTGTGGAGAGGCGGTGTGCGATGACGATCGCGGTTCGGCCTTCAAGCAGTCGGTCGACAGCGTGCTCCAGAAGAAGCTCGGTTGCTGGATCCAGGCGCGATGATGCTTCATCGAGGATCACAAGGCCTGGATCGGCGAGGAAGGCGCGTGCGAGGGCGATGAGCTGCGCCTGACCGGCCGACAGTCCGCCTCCATCGCCGGCGAGCATCGTGTCAAGGCCAAGGGGCAATCTGGCAACCCAGTCACGGAGCCCAAGCTGCGCGAGTGCTTGCAGCACCTGGGCATCGGTGATCGACGGATCGAAGAGCCGCACGTTGTCGCGAATCGTGGCCCGAAACAGCTGGACCTCTTGGGGCACCTTGCGCACCGCGCGCCGCAGGTCACAGAGCTGGACATCCCTTACGGACCTTCCCCCCACCCGGACAACGCCCTGCTGAGGCTCGTAGAACCGGACAAGCATGCGTGCCAGCGTGCTCTTCCCGCTTCCGGTGCGCCCGAGCAGGCCGAGCACCGAGCCGGGATCGACCTCGAAGGCAACGTCGTGCAGTGCGGTGACCCTCGGTGATTCTTTGGGTGGCCCGTTGGCCTCCGAACGCGCTGTCTCGTAGGCGAAGGAGACATGCTCGAACGCCAGCGCGAGCGGGCCCCTGGGAAGGCTTGCCGAACCCCCGTTCGCCAAGCAACTCTCTGTGCTCAGAAGTGCACGGATGCGGCGGATGCCCGCCTCGGCACGCTGCAGGTCCGTGATCTGTGTCCGCAGCTCGGAGATCGGTCCACGCAGGAGTTCGGTATAGTGGAAGACGAGATACACGGTGCCGATGGTGATCATTGCACTCCGCCACAACGAGGCGCCGACACCGAACGCCACTGCATGGCCGAACGCAAACAAGCCTACGTTCGCCATCCACATCCCGTATCCTCCGAGACTCGATCGGAGCCGCACCGGGAACATCGATTGGACGAAGCCGAAGAACCGGCGCATCACGTGTTCCTCCGCTCCGTTTCCGCGGATATCCTCCCGGCCGGCGATGTGCTCGCCGAGGAAGCCGAAGAACTCGGCTGAGAGGGCCCGGTACTTGGTCCAGTGTGGTACCGCCAGCTTGCGGATCCAGACCAGCAACACCAACGTAACGACGGCAAACCCAAGGATCGGGAGTCCGATCCTCCAATCCTCCCTGAACAGGAGGCCGAGGATCCCCATGACCAGAATGCCATTGCCCACTACGTCGATCGTGAACCGGGAGAAGAAGTTGGACAGCGTAGCCACATCGCCGTCAATGCGCTCGATCAACTGCCCCGGGGTGTAGTCCTTGTGGAACGTGGGATCGAGCTGCAGCGTGTGTTCCAAGAGGTCCAGACGAAGGGCGTTGGTTGCCGTCCACGCAACCGTTTCTCCGACGTACGTTGCCGCAACAGATAACCCTTGGGTGAACACGGCGATGGCGAAGAACAACGCGGCCAGGCGGAGCAGCACCTCGCGAGGGCCGCTCTCCGTTGCCGTGTCGATGAATGTGCGGAGGATCTGCGGGTTGGCAAGCCGAAGGCCGATCGCTGCGAGGATGAGCAGCGAAAGCGCGAGCACCTGGCTCCGTTGAGGTCGCAGGTACTTGGAAAGCAGCCCGTAGTACTGCTTGATCGGAACATGCATGGTCTGAGTTCCTTCTGTGTGTTGTCCATCCCCAAAGGGTCCGTAGTCGAGCGTCTGTGGCGTTCCGCGGAACCCTAGATGGATGAGAGGAGGAGCGGTTGAAACTAAGGCAAGTGGTTACGGTTCAACGAGGGTCCACCATGCCAAGGGGAACCGCGGATCGAACTGCGAATGTAGCTCTGATCATCGCTCGCGCCTCCTTCGCTTGGCATGCCGTGCCGGGACATGCGGGGTTGTCCATCCACGAGTGTGGCCCGGTTGAGAAGGCAACGATACGCGCAGAACGCTTGCCCGTCAAGGGTGGCGTCCTATGGGAACGCCTCGCCAGCGTCATCTTGGAGATCCCCGGGTGTTCGCTCATCCATGATGGAGATCATGACCTGGTCGACGTATCTCATGCCTTTGCGGCTGATCCTGGCGATGTTGTCGACTGTCTTGTCGACGTTTGCATCCGCAATCCCCTGCGCCCTCTTGTCGCCCGAGCCGTGAAGCGCAAACAGAGCAGCCAGGTAGGCCTCGTGAGCCGCGGTTCCCACCTTCAGCGCGCAGCTTTCTTTGGCTCCATCGCAGAACATGCCAGCTGTGTTGGCGAGTACGATCCTGATGGCGCGTGCGGCTGGGTTGGGTCCGCAGCCGCGTAGCATGGCTATCGCAGCTGCAGCCCCGGCGCCGGAGGCAACAGCGCATCCGCACAGCGACGTAAGACTACCCACTTTGTGTTTCACATAACTCGTCGTCAGATGGCTTAGGAGAACCGCCCGCCCGATGCTCTCGCGGTCCGCCCCCCAGGCCTCTCCAGCCAGGGCAACCGGGAGAATCGCGGCGATGCCGCCATTCCCGCTCCCTGCGCTGCTCATGACGGGAAGCCGTGCACCGGCCATGCGCGCCTCAACCGCGGCATAGCAGTGGTAGCGGATCCTGTACCCTAGGTCACTGCAGGGATCCTTATCTTCCAGGAGGGTTCGCAGCATCGCACCATAGCCGAAATCGAGGAGTGATGTGTCGGCCAGTCCGTAGTCGGCGATGGCCCGGTTCATCGCCACGCCTTCCATCACGTAGTCGAGATCGGCCTGGGGGCACTGTTGTGCTGCTGTGAACAAGGCTCGGAACGTGATGCTCTGAGCCCAGTCCGATTCGGGCGGACGACCGCGGCGGATCTCCGCTGGATCTCGTGAGAAGATCAGTCTGTCGTTCTTCGTGACCTGGGTGATGTTCGTGTGTGTGTGCTCGACGATGCACGTTGCGCTTTCGTCAGGTGTGACGACCGTTGCGTTGACGTAGATACCACCATGGTCGGTGGTGTGTTCAACGCGCACATGGCCCTCGTTCGCCCAGGCCACCGCCCGCGCGACGTCGCATGATGCGCAGTCACGCAGCGACTCCAGTCCGTGCGAGGAACGTCCGCAGAAGGTGGCCAGGGCTGCGGCAACAGCGTTTCCCCAGGCGCCGCGAACCCCGGGAACGCCCACCGCAATACCGTTCTTGTAGATACCGCTGCTGACTGTGACGTGAACGCTTTCGATACGGTCCCGATCTGTGAGTTCTTCGCATGCCCGTGACACAGCAAGCGCCACGGCCCCCGGCTCGGTACACCCGAGGGCTGGTCTGACTTCGTCGTTGAGCAGCTTACGAATGGAAAGCATCGTCTCTCCGGGTTGGGCTCCCATCAGCCTGCGTGGCTGTGAGGGGCAAGCGCCTTGCGCAATCCGTTGTCCAAGAGGGCACGAGATATGATAGCCGTTTCTGTGATCTTAGGTGGGTGTTCTCCGCGGTGACAACAGCGTGAACGATCTTGTGGACAGCCGAGCAGCGCGATCGCTCAGGCGATGCTGATGGGGGTTCAATACCGGGGGAAGCGCGCGCAGTATTGTGCGCGCAGCCGCTGGGTGATGTGCTGGGGATCACTGGAACTTCCCGTCAACTCTGAGAGAGCGGTTGGTTCGGAGAAGCTGATGCTCACGGGGCGACGGTAGAGAACGTGGCGCTTCGTACGTGCGATCGGTCCCGGTCCTATGCGGGCAAACACGCGACGATTCGAGGTGTTCTGCTCCCAGTACATGACGGCAAGCGGAGCACGTTCCGCTGGCTGCTCCAGGATGCGTTGGGCGATGATCCCGAGACCCGTGTGCCAGGCCTTGCTGCGTGCGGATGGGCCCTCGGGCGCAATCAACAGACTGCCTCCCGTTGCGACGTGGGCGGCGCCGAACTCCAGCGATCTGCGGTTTGCCGCTCGTGCGCCGTCAGCATCCTGAACACCGTGGACTACGGTCAGCAACCTGCGGCCCAGCGCCCCCCGCACGCCCCCCCGTCGATAGTGCTCGCGCCACGTGCCGGGCCGCAGCTCAACCGGGATCGAGTGAACGCCGTAGCTGGGGAGGATCCGATGGACATGGCTGCTGGAGATGATGCGCAGATCCTGGCGCTTGACCGATGCGGCTACGAGAAACGGTGTCAGCATCGAGGGATGGTTCCCAAAGACCAGCATGGGTTCCGTTTCCAACAGGTGTGCTGTGGACAGAGGCATGGAGCAGCGCCAACCGCTGGCGTACGTGTCAAGCAGCCAGCGGCTTGCCTCAGCCAGCCCCTCCGCCGCGATCTCCTGTTCGACGCGAACGGCGAGTTCGAGAAGCCGACGCATTGGATACACGCTCTCCAGTGCCCGCAGCTGAAGGGCGAGTCCCGGGTAGCTGAACGCCTCCGCGTACGCGGAACTAAGGCGTCCGACATCGGCTGCAGCATAGGCGTCACGCAACCCGCCGAGGAACGCCTCGAGGCCCGGCACGGTAGCTCTTAGCAGGAGACTTCTTGCAGGCGCCATCACAATCCTAGGTTGCTTCGAACGCGGTTTCGGTGCGTTCTGCCCGGCGGACCGTTCGGGCAATATCACCCGTTGTCACGGCAGCCAAGCTTAGCCGATCACTGACGTCTCCGCCTGCTCATTGTGAACGCGCGGACCGGACTTGGCGCACCGCTGGGTAGCTCGTTTGTACGTCGGCATCGCTCTCGCCAAATATGGCCGAAACGCCGCAACGCAAGCGGTTGAAGCCTCCCGGGACGGGTTACGCGCAGAGGTTCTCGAACAAGGCGATGCGCTCGCCGAGCACCTTGAGCCCGCCCTCCCAGAAGGCCCGGGACTCGAGGTCAAAGCCGAACCTCCTGGCTAGCTCCCCGGAGGAGCACACCCCAACAGACGCTAGCAGGTCGTCGTACTGGGTTACGAAAGCTTCGCCCTCGGTCACGTAGTGCTGGTAGAGTGCAAGGCCGAATAGGAGACCGAACGTGTACGGGAAGTTGTAGAAGTGAGCACCGTAGTAATGGGGTTTGACGGCCCACATGTACGGATGGTAGCTGGTCAAGGCTTCGCCGTAGGTCGCCTTCTGGGCATCGACCATGAAGGAGCACAGCTCATCGGCCGACAGTTCGCGTTCGGCCCTTCGCTCGAACATCTTCTTCTCGAACAGGAAGCGGGAGTGGATATCGACCACGACCTGGGCTGCCCCCTGCAAGTCGGCCTCCAAGATCGGAAGATGCTCGCTCTCCGGAAGTGTGCGCAGTGCAGCTTGGACGACAATCGTCTCGTTCATGATGCTCGCTGTCTCGGCCAATGTCATCGGATAGCTGCGCAAGAGTGGGGGTTGCTGGCGGAGGCAGTGGTTGTGGTAGGCATGTCCCAGTTCATGGGCGATCGTGGACACGGCGTCGAAGCTCTCCTTGAAGTTGGCGAGGATCCTGCTCTTGCCGTTACCGATGGGCATGCAGTACGCGCCGCCCCGCTTTCCTCTGCGGGGCTCGGCGTCAATCCAGCGCTCGCGGAAGGCGGTTTCGGCCACAGCGGCCGCTGACGCTGAGAAGGATCGTAGCTGCTCCGTCACGAACGTTGCCCCCTCTTGCCATGTCCATCTACTGGTGCTCTTGCCCACCGGCGCGAACAGGTCCCACCAGTCGAGCTCGGATTTCCCCAACACCCCAGCCTTGGCCCGGAAGTAGCGCCGCCACATCGGAAAGCTTGCTACCACAGCATCCTGCATCGCCCGCAGGCAGTCCGACGTGATTCGGTTCTTGAACAGGACAGGCTCTAGATCGTCGTCCCAGCTGCGTCTCCGGTTGAGGGTCGACGCCTCACCCTTCACACCGTTGAGCGCCGCGGCCAGCGGCACTTCGTGGGCCCTCCACGCCGCGATCTCCGCTTCGAAGGCCTCGCGGCGTGTTTGAGGATCAGGATCGTGGGCGAGGTTCCGGATGGCGGTGATGGGGAGCTCCCTGCCGCTAACGGTGGCCGTGATCAAGCTGGAGACATCGCCGTGGAGCTTCGCCCACGCGCTGCTTCCCGACAGTTGGAGTTCGGCGGTGAGGACCTCCTCAGGCTCACTCATCATGTGCTCTGCCTGCACGCGAGCTTCGTCCAGCATAAGTCTGTAGGGTTCAGCATCGAGAGCTTCGGGATCGAGGGACGCGTACCATGAGGTGAGCCGCGGGCGGAGACGCTCGTAGTCAAGGAACACGCGCCTGAGTTCGGACAGCTTCGCTTGGGCAGATTGGTGGGTGCTGTCCGTATGCACCTGCGCAGTCACAAACGCTCGGATCGGGAGAAATGCCTCGAGCATCTCGTTCAGGGCGGTGGTGATCGTACGGAACGCAGCCGTGTCGCTATCCCGCATCGGTCGTGGCCCAACCTCGTGCCTGTCAAGAAGGAGCTTGAAATCTCGAAGGCGGCTCGCAAGATCCTCCCAGGCGGCTCGGAACTCCTGACTCTCCAGGTCCGGGAAGAGGGGCGATAGGTCCCAATGGGGCAGTGTGTTGTTGGTCATGGCCACAGTATACCGGATGCTGAATGCACCCTGGCTGCGAGCCCCCTCCTATCCGGCCCGCTCGTCCCGGCCAAGGCTCAACCCCACGCCGTGCCGCTCACCAGAGCACCAAGGCGATCACGAACGGCACGATCGCCAAGGCAGCGAGGAACCTCCGCGGGCGCATCTCGCGGGTATCCCACTGGAAGACCGCGAAGCAGAGAGCCAGATTCACCAGGATGCTCGCCGCAAGTACCAAGAGGGGCAGCCCCGTGGACGGGGACAGCGCCTCACCGCCGAGAGCAAGGGCGTTGAAGGCGCGCATCGCCTGGGTTGCCGGCAGAAGCGACGCCCCTCTGGCGAGCGCTTCCGGTAGCAGCCCCTCGGGCACCATCAGCCCCCCGAGAAGGACCGACGGGACGTACACGAGCTGCGCGATGAGCGTCGCCGTGCGTGAGGAAGGCACCACGAGACCGATCAGCACGCTCAAGGTGGCCAGCGTCAGCGTGGTTAGGAGGAGCGTGATGATGAACCACAGCCAGTTGGTGGGCGTCAGCGCACCGTAGAAGAAGGCACCGATGACCGTCAGCACGGTCGACACGACGGCCGTGTGAAACAGCGCGCTCAGAAGCGGGATCGTGATGAGTGCGCCTGCCGGTACTCCATTGACCCGGAAGCTACGCAGGATCCCCGCCGAGCGTTGATCGATGAGTGTGGCGGGGATCGTCATCAACGTGCCCGTCATAACGGCGAACACGAGCATCCCTGGGATCATGATCTCGACGAAGTCGGGGTTGATCGCGGGCATGAACAGCCCGATCATCACGAAGAACCCGATCGGAAAGAGGTAGTTCATCAGCATCAGCGTTGCGTCCCTGATCCCGGAACTGAAGTCGAATGCCAGGTGGTGCAGGTAACCGTTCATCGATGATCCCTCCTGTTGTCCAACGCCGTGATCTCCAGAAACCTCTCCTCGAGTGACGGACGCTCGACGCGCAGGTCGACGAGTTCGTCGCTGTGTTCGTCGAGAAACGTGAGCAGTGCGCCAACGGACGCCGCAGGGGTCTCGGACCAATACGTGACGTAGCCGTTCTCGGATGGAGCGGCAACGGCCCCCGGAAGCGATGGGTTGACCCGCGCAAGCGACCCCTGCGAGGAGGCGATCCTGATCTTGGTACGCGTGTCCCCTGCTGCCGTGATCTGTTCTGGTGTGCCTTCGACCGCCAGACGGCCTTTGATGATGATGGTGATCGTGTCGCAGAGCTTCTCCGCCTCGGCCATGTCGTGGGTCGACAGGACGATCGTCGTTCCCTCGTCCCTTAGCT
>PUMK01000286.1 GCA_003551325.1 Candidatus Acetothermia bacterium
GTCCCTCCAGGCCAGCATGCCCTCAGACGCCAGCGGCGTTCCACGGTGATCTCACCCTGCAACACGCGTTCCAGCGCATCCTCCATGTAGGCTGCGGAGCACGAGGCCAAGAAGCCCAACGAACCCATGTGCACGCCGAGGATGGGAACCTGGGCAGGATGGAGCACCGCGGCTGTTCGCAGGAGTGTTCCATCACCACCCACCGCCACCACCAACTCACCCTCGCTACAGCGGAATTGCCCCCGCGAAGCGATGCGGGGCGCGATATTGCGCTCCCGGCACCATGCGGCACCGCGTTGGGCTGCTTCTTGCGCTCCCGGTTTGTCCGGGTTGTAGACGAAGACTGCGCCCTCAACCGGCACCGGGACCTCCCGCATGGCGCCAGCGGCACAGCCACCGGTCGAGGAGTTCAAGAGCGGCGTAGAACACCAGACCCAGCATTGCCAGTCCTACGACACCGGCCATGGACAGTTCGGGGCGGAAGGTGAAGTGGTCGATGAGCCTTCCCAAACCTGTCTCAGGACCTGCCACGAGGCCGAGTTCGTTCTCCGCGATGTACACCATGGTGATCCCCAGGCCCACCGACACGCGGGCCGCTGTGAGTACGCTGGGAAGGGTTGCGGGGAACACGACGTGTCGGTACAGCCCCCAGACGTTCGCACCGGCTGAACGCACGGAAGTGATGTAGGTTTGCGGAATTTGCCGTGCTGCCCCCTGGGCGGCCACGAGTACCTGGAAGAACAACGCCACCACGACCACCAGAATCTTCACCGCCTCACCGATGCCAAACGCCAGATACAGGAACATAAGAAGCGCCACAGGCGGAATGGGGTAGGTCAGGTACACGAGAGGGGAAATGTACTGGTGGAGCATGGGTTGGAAGCCCACGATCAGGCCCAGCGGGATGCCGAGCGAAAAGGCGATGGCCAGAGAGAGCGCGAATCGCCACGCTGAGTTTCCGAACGCTGTGAGGATCATCCCGAAGTGGTCCACGGCGACGAGCAACGTGTCGGCGGGTGTAGGTAGGACCACCCGATCGTGCGTCATGAACAGGGCCCAAGAAGTCAGCCACCACACGGCAACGATCACGATCAGGGCCAGCACATAGCGTCCTACCTGCTTCACGATTCGACCGCCCCCAGTTTGGTTCTCAAGTACGCCACGCGCTCATGGAACGCCTTGCTTCCGCGGTAGTCTACCGATCCCGCTTCCGGGTTCTCCAACACTTCGGTCAGCCTGGCCGGTCGCGGGGACATGATGAGAATCCGATGGCCTAGAAACACGGCTTCTTCGATGTCGTGGGTGACGAGCACTCCGGTGAAGTGCAGGGTGTTCCAGAGATCGAGCAGCAGGTTCTGGATACGCTCTCGGGTGAGTGAATCGAGGTTGGCCATCGGTTCGTCCATCAGCAACACCCGCGGATGCAGAGCCAGCGCGCGCGCGATGCCCACCCGACGTTTCATGCCCTCGGAGAGCTCTCCGGGGAACCGCGACTCAAAACCGGACAGCCCCAGGGTCTCCAAGGTGCTCTGGATGTCCTCCTTGATGCCCTGAAGAAGCATCGCCAAAGCAGCGTTCTCGCGCACCGTCTTCCAGGGCAATAGCCCCGCATCTTGGAGGATCAGCGCGACGTCCCTGCGTATGCCGCGCACTTCATCCCCGCCGATGAGGATGCGCCCTGCCGTAGGTTTGATCAGACCGTCCAGGGCATAGAGGATCGTGCTCTTCCCGCATCCCGAGGGACCGACCATGGACACGAGCTCTCCTGTGCCCACGGAGAAGCTGATCGAATCGACTGCAGCGATCTCTCTCCGTCCGTGGCCGTAGGCGACGGCAAGATCCTGCACCTCGATCATTGGATCGGCGGCACCACCACTTCGTCGTAGTCGACCGACCGAAGGACGTAACGCTTGCTCTGGGCCCAGGACAGGACCTGGCTGAAGATCTCCCGGTCCAACGGAGCGGGCGCGGGAAACTCGGGGATCAGGATGTCCTCGATGGCCTCCGCCACGCGCTCCACGTGCTCTTCCGGCATCCCCCCAGGTTCCTGCCCTGGCAGGAACAGTTTGGTCACCAGCGTCCAGCCCAGATCCAGGAGTTCTTCGCGGGACAGAGCGTTTACCTGATTGGCGGCGCGCTCCAGTGTCCGGAAGAACGTCGCCATGACATCGGGCTGCTCCTCAAGCAAGCTTCTGCGAACCACGAGCACCGTGGGTGGCGGGGTAACACCGGGGAAGGACGACAGCACTGTGAACTCTTGCCTTGCCGGCGGATCGATGGCTAGCATGTACTCTCCGTAGGGTTGCGGAAACACACCAGCTCCGAACGACCCGAGGCTGAGGAACGTGGCGTTCAACAGGAGGTCGTCCTGCCCCACGTAGGTTCCCTCTGGTACCGAGAGGCCCGCATTGGCAAGGAGCCGGTCCATCATGTACTCGAGGTCCGATTGGCGCGGGACAAGGATCCTGAGGGGTCTTGCTCTCCCCGATTGGGCTGCCGTTA
>PUMK01000173.1 GCA_003551325.1 Candidatus Acetothermia bacterium
TGGAGCGTTGTGAGGGTGTGCATGGCGGCGCGCACGGAGAGAGGATTGGCGTTGTAGCAGTCGTCCAGAACCCAGCCGAACGGCGCCTTGCACAGATGTAGCCGATGGGGCACCGGACGCACGCTCTCCATGGCTTTCGCGGCCGCCTTTGGGGCTACGCCCAAAGCCCAGGCAATGGCCAGTGCCCCACAGGCCAGCGTGGCCACGTGCTCTCCCAGCAGGGGAAGCTTGACGCTAACGTTTCCCGAGGGCGTGTGGGCCACGAAGCTGACCCCTGACGGGTCGTCACCCTTCACATCCAGGGGGCGGAAGTCAGCCCCCGGCCGGCGTCCGAATCGGAGGCAGAGTGCCCTACACCGCTGGATGCGTTCCCGCAGGTGTGGGTAGTCCCACCCCAACGCAAGAGCGCCTTCCTCGGGCACCGCATCAGCCAGCTCCCACTTTGCCTCTGCCACATCCTCCACCGTTCCCACAGTGGCCAAGTGAGCCTCTCCGACGCCGGTGATGATGCCTCCCCAGGGTCGTGCGAGATCGGCGAGGCGCCGTATCTCCCCTCGGGCGCTCATGCCAACTTCAAGCACCACCGCCTCTGCGTCGTCCGGTACAGATAGGATCGAAAGGGGTACACCGACCTCGGTATTGTAGCTCTCCGGTGCGCGGTGCGTGCGGTAGCGCGCGCTGAGAGCAGCGGCCAGCAGTTCCTTGGTGGTGGTTTTCCCAAACGAGCCGGTGATTCCCACCACAGGCACGGACAGTTGTCGGCGGCGCCAATCTGCCAACGACCACAACGCACGTTGCGCGTCGTGCGTGAGCAGCAGGTTGTGCCCGGAACGAACCGGTCGTTCGACGAGCGCCCCCACAGCGCCGCGACTGAACGCCTCCTCGAGAAAAGCGTGACCTTCGTGCTGTTCCCCTGGCAGTGCGATAAACAGGTCCCCTGGACCGACCTTGCGTGAATCGCATGCTGCCCCCGTGGCTACACAGGGCTCGCGAACTTCCCCCAGCCGCGCGCCGATCGCCTCGGCGGCCTGACGCAAGTCCCACATCTCAATCTCCCTGCTGCAGTGGGATGAGGATCGATACCTCACCGAACACCACAGCGTCATCGATCGAGGCTTCCTGCCCGTCCACACCCACCAGGTGTTCCATGCCTGTGAGCTCCGTGCGAGGATCGAGCATGAACAGTTCTACGGTGAGCAGGTTGTTCGGCGGGATGCGCTCGATGTAGCTGATCAGGTCTGAGAGCGACCGAATCTGCGGAGGGGCCTCGCCCTTCTCAGGCAGTCGTGGACCGCCGTAGGCCCGGAGTTCCACATAGGGGCCCGGAGCAAACGGCGGAATGAACACTTCGCCTGTCCAGTCCTGCACTTCACCCCGCCAGTCCTTGGCGTAGACTGTGAACGCCACCGGGTCCCCGGGGGCGAATGCATCGCCATGGATGACGAGGTCGGTGATCTGTGTGGCTCGGAAATCGGGATGTACCTCGGCCGAGAGCTGAACCTTCTCAAGGTCGGGATCAGCAAACTCGTTGTACTCAAGGATGTTCACGATCACCGCCGCTTCCCACGGGACGAACACCGCCACATCCTCTGTGGAGAGGAACACATTCTGTCGCGTGAGTGGTTCGGGCATGCCCGTACCCTCGATGGTGTAGCGCACTGTCACGGTCCCAGGCCCGACACGGTCGAGGGCGCGGTCGCTGGTCTCAAGACCGGCCATGAAGAACAGGAGGGCTTGTAGGCGAGGTTCCTGGACCATGATCGCGTTGAACGGGTGGCTTGTGAGGTCGGGACGCCCCAGGTCAACGACATCGAGGGCCAGCTCGATACCTGAGGGAACGAGATCCGTTCGTCCTCCGACAGCCGCCCATCGGTCAGCATAGACGCCGCCCTCTACAGGACCAAGCGTGCCAAACTTGATGGGGGCATCGAGCTTGCTCACCGTATCCATGATGTGCGCCTGCGTAAGGAAATAGCGTGAAGGACCGGAGAACAGGAAATGATGCCCCAGGGCAGCGACTGCGGTGCCCTGCACCTCGGTGATCGTCCCCAATCCGCCGATGACCATATCGCCCACCATCAGTCCCACGCCTACCGGTCCCCCGGGGCGGAACTCCCAGTCTTCGGAGGTCGAGACTCCCGGAGCCTGCAGCACCCTGGCAATACCCAGGTCGTGAAGCCCAGGCGTCGAACGGGCCCATGAGGGCATCAACGCGGCCAGCGGTCCGTCGAGATCTCCCAAGGGAAAGCCGTGCTTCAGAACGTCAAGCGCTCTGTCGGACAGGCCGGCCACGATGACCGGAGCAGCAAGCGGCCAGCTGTAGCCGACGTGGCCAGACGGCCCGACGTGCGGCATGGTCCCATCCGGGTAGGGTAGCGTGGTTGGGCGGATGCGTGGTATCTTGGGGTCGGGGACGATCTCCTCGGCGACTTCCGCAATGACCTTTGCGATATCGTCGATCGGTGTCACCAGGGCCAACTGACGGGTGCGGTCGGTCACCCAGACGAAGGCCCGAGACAACGCTCCCGCCAGGCGCCCGTCGAGGTACACGGGGCTTCCTGACATGCCAAACGCGATGCCCCCGGAACGTTCGATGGCCTCACCCGATGCATCGATCACGATGAACTGCTGACGCAATCCGGGTTCGGTCATCAGGGCGACAACTTCCACATCAAACCGGACCAGCTCCTGTCCGGCCACTACGGTCAACCCGTATCCGGTCATACCTGGCGTGATCTCGTCGAGCGCGATGTACGCCTGGCCGAAGGCTCCCCAGCTGACAAGACCGATGATGGCCACGGCCACGGCGAACGACCGCCTCATGGCTGTCCCCTTGCCAGCCTGACCGCTTGCTCGGCACCCTCCTCCATGGATGCAACGGAGACAAGCCCGGCCTGGCTCAGGATGTCCCGGCCCTCGGCGGCGTTGGTCCCGGTGAGCCGCACGACCACCGGTAGGTCGCTGGGAAGGGATTGGGTTGCCTGTCCAATCCCTTTGGCGACCTCATCGCATCGTGTGATGCCACCGAACACGTTGATCAACAGCGCACGGAGCTTTCCCTCGCGGGTTACGATGTCGAGCGCTGTCTTCACCCTATCGGCGCGCGCTCCCCCGCCAATGTCCAAGAAGTTGGCCGATCGGCCGCCTGCCTGGGCCACAAGGTCCAGCGTGGCCATCACCAGTCCGGCTCCGTTGCCGATGACCCCGATGTCGCCATCCAGGCGTACGTAGTGGAGCCCAGCTTCTGCGGCCTCCGTCTCCAGAGGATCGCTGTCGGCCTCGGCGAGCCCCTCGAACTGCGGGCCGGGTCGGTGATCCTCGTCGAGGATGACTTTGGCGTCGAGGGCCAAGAGACCTCTGTCCGTCTCCGCAAGAGGGTTGATCTCTACGAGCTGTGCTTCATAGTGAACAAACAACTGGTAGAGCTGCTGGGCCACTGTGCCCAACGCCTTGCGGACGCTGACTGGAGCTGGTTCGAGCAACCGCCGCAGCCGGAATGGGAGCACCCCTTCCAGCGCCGGTACGGGTACCTGCCGGATGTCGTCCGGCCGTGTTCGTGCAACCTCTTCGATGTCCACGCCGCCTGCTGCCGAGTAGATGAAGAGCGGACAGCGACGCTTGCGGTCAACGGTGATGCTCAGGTAGTGCTCTGTTTGAACCTGCGCTGCGGCCACCACGAGAAGCTCGCGCACGGGATAGCCCTTGACGTGCATGCTCAACAGGGCAGCGGCTTCGGCAGACGCTGCAGTCGGGTCGGAGGCGGTGCGGATGCCTCCGGCCTTTCCTCGCCCTCCCACCGGAACCTGTGCCTTGAGGACCACAGGAGCATCGATCTTCTGGGCAACCTCCCGGGCCTCTTGAGGGGTGCGGACCAACGCACCCGAGGGAACGGGAATGCCCGCCTGCGCCATCAGATCTCTTCCTTGCCATTCCAACAGGCGCACAGGACCTCCTTTGCGTTCGCCGTTGAGCATAACCGTCGAGGTGGTGGCCGGCCAGGGCCCCGAGGGGGGTCGATTGCCCACAAAGTCCGTCTCCTTGAGGGTTTGACCTACGGGAGCTATACTCGGTGTTGAGGTGGTGGCCGGTGCCAAGGGGGAAGGAACACCAAGACTACGATTCCACGAGAATTCAGCTTCTGGAGGATATCGATGCGGTACGCAAGCGCCCTGGGATGTACATCGGGTCCACAGGTCCTGATGGCTTGCTGCAACTCATCTACGAAGTCCTTGACAACGCCGTTGACGAGGCGTTGGCGGGTTGCTGTGACGAGATTCACGTTACGATCAACGAGGACCTGAGCATCACGGTTGAAGACAACGGTCGGGGTATCCCCGTGGGTATCCACGAGGACACGGGGATCAACACCGTCGAGCTTGTACTGACGACGCTGCACGCAGGAGGTAAGTTCAACACCCAGAGCTACAAGGTCTCCGGCGGCCTTCACGGCGTAGGCGTATCCGTGGTGAATGCACTTTCGGAGAGGCTTGCTGTGGATGTCGGGTGGACGGACGGCAAGATCTACCGACAGGAATTCGCTCGGGGCAGGAAGCTGATGGAGCTCGCCGAGGTGGGTACGACGGACCGCACGGGGACGAAGATCACGTTCCTTCCCGACAAGGAGATCTTCACCGATATCCGGTACAACTTTTCGAAGCTCTCCCACAGACTCCAGGAATTGGCGTACTTGAACCCGGACCTGACGATCCACCTGGACAACCGGGTTGCGGATGTCAAGCGGACCCTTCGTGTGAAGGGTGGAATCGTCGCCTTTGTCAAGGATCTGACAACAGGGAAGGACAGTCTTCATCCCGATCCCATGTATCTGGCCGATGACCGGGGTGGCCATTCCGTAGAGGCGGCGTTGCTGTTCACCGATTCCATGGATGAGGAACTGTTCAGCTTTGTCAACAACATCAACACCCGCGAGGGAGGCACGCACTTGACCGGGCTCCGATCTGCGCTGACGCGCGTGTTCAACGACTACGCCCGGGACAAACGCTTGCTTCGGAAGAACGACGACAGCATCCCTGGTGAAGCCATTCGCGAGGGGTTGGTGGCTGTGCTGTCGCTCAGGGTGCAGCAGCCAGAGTTTGAAGGGCAGACCAAGACCAAGCTCGGAAATCCTGAGATCCGTGCTTACGTGGACGAGATCGTCCGCGAGCAACTCACCCAGTTCCTGGGGAAGAATCCGGGGATTGCTAGGGCGGTGATCGACAAGTCGCTCACAGCGTATCGTGCCCGTCAGGCGGCGGCCAAGGCCAGGAAGCTTGTGCGGCGTAAGGGGGCTCTGTTGGCGAACGGCCTGCCGGGGAAGCTGGCGGACTGCACAACGGAAGACCCGACGAAGAGCGAGTTGTACATCGTTGAGGGTGACTCGGCGGGAGGCTCGGCCAAGCAGGGCCGGGATCGGACGTTCCAGGCCATCCTGCCCCTTCGTGGAAAGGTGCTCAACGTGGAGAAGGCGCGTCTGGGTAAGCTGCTGGAGAACCAGGAGCTGCGGGCCATCATCACGGCGCTGGGAACAGGGATTCGCGAGGAGTTCGATCTGGGGCGGTTGCGGTACCACAAGATCATCATCATGTCGGATGCTGATGTAGACGGAGCGCACATTCGTACCCTTCTTCTCACGTTCTTCTTCCGAAACCTGCGGCCGCTTGTCGAACACGGGCATGTGTACATCGCCCTGCCCCCGCTGTACTTGGTGAAGCGCGATGGCAAGCGTGACTCCCTGTACTCCGATCAGGAGCTGACGCGTTACCGGACTGAACACCCGGGTAAGCTCACCATCCAGCGGTTCAAAGGTCTTGGAGAGATGAACCCCGATGAGCTCTGGGAGACCACGATGAACCCGGAGACACGGACCCTTGCTCAGGTCAGCATTCGCGATGCGTTGGAGGCCGATCAGGTGTTCAGCGTGTTGATGGGGAGCGACGTGGCCCAGCGGCGCGACTTCATCCGGGAGAACGCTCACCGGGTTGCTGTGCTGGATATCTAGGCTGCTGGGGCAGCTTCTGTCCCGGTGGTGTACGCTGTGTGTCCGTCAGTCCTCGAGCAGATGATGCTCAAGGAAGTCGGCTACGTCCTCCGGATCCGTGGGAAGCACAGGAATGTCGTCCGGAAGGCGTGGCCGGTGATCGGTGACCACAGCGAGCACGGGGATGTGCCCGGCCAGAGGTTCCCCGGAGGCGTACACCTCGATCTTCGGGAACGTCGATTCCTTGAAGCCCTCAAGGATCACAAGGTCGAGATCGTTCATGTGCTTCTTGACGAGCGTCTCCGTGCGGAGTTCATCGTGATCCCATACAAGGGCACCTCCGGCGTCGGACAAGATCAGCACTCGTTCGGCACCCGCACGACGGAGAACGTACGAATCCTTCCCCGGGGCGTCGAGTTCCACATCGGGTGCGACGTGCTTTGCCGAGCCCACGCGTAGCCCTCGCGCTCGGAGAGCGGGGATCAACTGCCTGAGGAGCGTCGTCTTGCCAGAGTTGTGGTGCCCGATGAAGGCGATGGCCTTCATGAATCCTCCCTCAGCGACGCAGTCGCCCGGTGAGTTCCCCGAGGCCTTCCGCTTCGAGGTGTTCATCGGTGGGGCCATGGGTATCCCAACCGCGTAGCTCATAGTAGCGCCGCATCTCATCCTGGAATTCTTGAGGGTCAATGGGACGTCCCGCCGAGTTCCCTCGCGGCAAAGCCTCATGCAGTCGTGGTGGAAGCCCGTCGTGCTCAGCTGTGTATCCGCATAGGCCTGCGTAGAGACGCATAAGGTCGAGGTTACGCGCACCGATGGTCAGCATATCCTGCGGCGTGATCGGATCACCCGTGGCTGCGCCGAGCAGTTCACGAATCTCTGGGTAGTTGTAGCCGGGTCCGCTCGTGCTGTTGGTGAAGCAGCACATCACAAGCGCGTTGGTGAACGATCGCAGGTTCTCGTAGAGGACCGTGAGTGGTGCCTTGCCCTCAAGCCGGAACCGGTCCACGGCATCGTGGACCCCGAGCTCAGGAGTCGGAGCCTCGCGCTCCAGGAGGGTATCGTGTGTGCCCTCCATGTGCGTTGCTCCCCGTGGGCTCATGGCATAGGACAGGCCAAGTCCGACCTTGCCTCGGGGTTCATGCATCGGGACCTCAACCCCCTTGATCGTCATCACGAAATCAGCGCCCACGGATCGCGCCCAGCTGTCCAATCCGTCGGCGATTGCGTCCCCCAAGCCCTCGCGCTCCCCGATCCTCCGGACCCAGTCCACCATGGCCTGACCGTCCCCCCAGGGGACCTGCTCGGAGATAAGGCCTCGTTCGGAAGCTTCCATCAGCGTGGCCACGGCTACGCCAGCGGAGATCGTGTCCAAGCCGTAGGCGTTGCACAGCTGGTTCGCCAGGGCAATTGCGGAGAGGTCAGAGACCCCGCACAGGGATCCCAAGGCCCCGAGGGTCTCGTACTCAGGGCCGCCGTACTCGGGGTCGACATGTTCGCCTGCGAACTTCGTGGTGACGACGCGCTTGCACCGGATGGGGCAGCCTGCGCAGGTATCCCTGTCCGTAAGGATGGTCTGTGCCATCCGCTCCCCACCAATCGCTTCCGCATTGTCGAACGTGCCCTCGCGGAAGTTCATCGTGGGCAGGATGCCGGTCTCGGAAAGGGAGGTCAGCCCACCCGCAGTGCCCAGACGCCCGAGTTGCTGGAACCCTGCGCCCTGCGCGAGCGCGCGGCCAAACGCCGCTCTCAACCGGGAGAACTCTTTAGGATGCGCCAGCGGCTTGTCCATGTGGCCTTGGACGGCGAACGCCTTGAGCTGCTTGCTGCCCATGACCGCTCCGAGTCCGGGCCTTCCTGCTGAGCGGTTGACATCATGCATCACACAAGCCATCTGCACCCCGCGCTCTCCCGCGGGGCCGATACAGGCCACACGGACGCCGGGATGGCGCTCCTTCAGCCAGCGGTCCGTCTCCAGGCTGGGCTTTCCCCACAGCTCATCGGCAGGTCGAAGTTCGGGCTTGCCATCCGCAAGCACGAGGTACACAGGTCTCGAGGAGCGTCCGCGGAAGACAACAGCGTCGACGCCCGAGCGCCCCAGTTCGTGACCCAGGAAGCCTCCCACGTAGGAGCAAGCGATGGACCCCGTCTTGGGGGACACGCTCATGACCACGTGACGACCTGCTCCGGCCAGGCCCGTCCCCTGGAACGGCCCGGTGGCGAACACCAATGCGTTATCCGGACTCATGGCATTCGTACCCGGAGGCACAAGCTCTAGAAGGAGCCGGGCTGCAATGCCCCTTCCCCCAAGGTGTGTGAGGTACCACGCCTGTGGGATCTCCTGCTTGCTCGCATCACCGCTCGAGAGGTCCACATCCAGATAGGTACCGAACCGGCTATGCATATCGTATCCCCCTTTCCAGCACCATTCTACACGAGGACCGCGTGGACCTCAGAGGGTGGCCGTTCGTACCATGGTGAGCGTGGGCATCGTGAGGAGGGCAAACGATGAGGGCGTTGGTGACCGGTGGTACGGGGTTCCTGGGGGCAAACGTGGTTCGGGCTCTGCTCGAGGAGGGATGCAAGGTACGGGTGATGGCGCGTCGCCACGCGTCGAGAACGGCATTGGCTGGCCTGGATGTGGAGTGGGCAGAAGGCGATCTTCTCTCTGCGTCGTCGGTCAGAAGGTCTGTCAAGGGTTGCCCGCTCGTCTTCCACGTGGCCGCGCGCTATGCGTTTGGCGGGGGCACGCCATCGGAGATGTACAGGGTCAACGTTGAGGGAACCCGATTGGTGCTTGAGGCAGCCCTCGATGCAGGTGTAGAGCGTGTTGTTCACACAAGCTCCGTGTCTGCGCTGGGTATGCATGACGACGGTCGTCCGGCCGACGAGGAGACGCCGGTGCGACCGGAGTACATTGTAGGTCACTACAAGCGGAGCAAGTACCTGGCCGAACAGGTGGCCCTTGCGTTCTCCGCGCGGCTGCCCGTGGTAATTGTGAACCCCAGCTTCCCGGTTGGTGCTTGGGACACGAAACCAACCCCGACGGGCCAGGTGATCGTGGATTTCCTTCGGGGGAAGATGCCTGCCTACGTGGATACGGGTATGAACGTGGTTGATGCAGGCGATGTGGGCAAGGGCCACGTACTCGCTGCCGAACGGGGGCGTCCAGGAGAGCGGTACATCCTCGGTGGTGAGAACGTGACGATGCGGGAACTCCTTCGGCTTCTCGCGAGCATCAGTGGAATGCCTGCACCTCGATTGCGGCTCCCCTACCGACCCGTGCTGTGTCTCGCTCATCTGAACGCGCTGATGGTGCGCTTGACGGGCCGGGGCAGCCGTAGGATGACACCGGAGACCCTGCGGATGTCCCGACATCGGATGTACTTCGATCCCCGTAAGGCTGTTGAGGAACTGGGCTTTCCCCGGACTCCGGCGCGCGATGCGTTGAGCGGGGCTGTAGCGTGGTTCAGAGAGCACGGGTACGCGTAGGAGCGCTCTGTTGGTGACGGGAAGAGGACACCGTCTGCGGGACAGTCTTCTCACCGTCCTGTCTGCGGGTGAGCGAGCAGGGTATGGTTGTGCTCCTGAGGGGCTATGGGCTATACGACAGAATGGCCGGGAACCCGTCATCTCGGTGCCGGTGTTCTGCTGAGTGCGGGAGCGTATCGGACGACGATGGCCTCGGGCGAAGGAGGGTATGGCCTGTTGTTGGACCTCGAGCATTGGGGAGGTTTGCGGTGCTGGTGGTCACGGTAGAATAGGACGGCGCCGGTAGGGGCGGTTGTGCCCCGGGGCGAGGGGAGGTTGGCAACCAGAATGGCGAACAAGCGTCTCACGCCGCAGTCGCAGGACTTCAGCGCCTGGTACAACGAGGTTGTGTACAGAGCAGATCTGGCGGACTTGAGCCCCGTGCGGGGAAGCATGGTCATCCGACCGTACGGGTATGCGCTGTGGGAGAACATTCAAGGTGCCATGGACGGGATGTTCAAGGCGTCAGGGCACGAGAACCTGTACTTCCCAATGCTGATCCCCGTCAGCTACTTCGAACGGGAGAAGGAGCATGTGGAGGGTTTCTCCCCTGAACTGGCCGTTGTCACTCACGCGGGGGGCAAACCGCTTGAAGAACCGTTGGCCATCCGCCCGACCAGTGAGACGATCATCGGTGAGATGTACAGCAAGTGGATCCAGAGCTATAGGGATCTTCCGCTCCTTTACAACCAGTGGTGCAACGTGATGCGGTGGGAGATGCGTACCCGTCCGTTCCTGCGCACGACGGAGTTCCTGTGGCAAGAAGGGCACACAGCGCATGCGGGGGCCGAGGAGGCCCTGGAGGAGACGATGCGCATGGTCAACATCTACGCGGCGTTCGCTCGGGATTGGGCGGCCATGCCGGTGATGGTCGGCGAGAAGACCTCAGGGGAACGGTTCGCAGGAGCCCTGCGTACCTACACCATCGAGACCATGATGCGTGACACGAGGGCCCTGCAGGCTGGTACTTCCCACTACATGGGCGAGAACTTCGCCAGAGCGTTTGACATCACGTTCAGCGATGAGGAGAACGCGCTTCGTTATGTTCACACGACGAGCTGGGGGGTATCGACGCGGATGATCGGGGCGATCATCATGGCTCACGGGGACGACCAGGGGTTGATCATGCCGCCGCGGTTGGCGCCGGTGCAGGTGATCATCGTACCCATCTTCCGAAACGACCAGCGTGAAATCGCCGAGCGTGTGTTGGACGCGAGCGATCGGCTGCGGCAAGAATTGGTCGATGTGGGTGTACGGGTGCGGGTGGATGCGCGAGAAGGGCTCAGCCCCGGCTGGAAGTTCAACGACTGGGAGCAAAAGGGTGTTCCTTTGCGCATTGAGCTTGGCCCGCGTGATCTGGAGGCCGGGCGCGTCGTCGCGGCTGACCGACTGAGTGGGGAGAAGCAACCACTCGGTCGTGATGAGGTCGCTGGGGTTGTTGTCGAACGTCTGGAGGCGTTCCACAGCGCGCTCTACGCAAGGGCAGAAAGCTTCCGCGATGGGCACTCATCCACCGTGGACGACTACGACAGCTTCTGCAAGCACATCGAGAACGGCTGGGTCCACGCGACCCACTGCGGAGAGCCAGTGTGCGAACAAGCCATTCAAGAGGACACCAAGGCAACAGCGCGCTGTATCCCGTTCGATGGCCTCGAGGCTGGTGGTGGCTGCGTGCGCTGTGGCGGACCGACTGGCTACCCGCGGCGGGTTGTGTTCGCTCGCGCGTACTGAACGTATGGTTTAGGAAGGTACAGGACAAAGGAAGTATCCGTGCTTCGCATGCCGGAACTTCAAGCGTAGGAAGGTTGACAGCCCCCCAAGGATGCTTTAGGGTGTAAAGAACAGGGACGAA
>PUMK01000265.1 GCA_003551325.1 Candidatus Acetothermia bacterium
CATATCGTCGTCGTGCTGGAGAGGAACATCGCCCCGGCAAACCGAGACGTGGTGGGGGCATTCGTCGATTTCCTGTGGACCGAGGAGGCCCAACGGCTGTTCGTAGAGCACGGCTTCCGCAGCGTGTACGAAGAGCTCGATGCCGAGAACCCGTTGTTCGGCCACATACCCGACCCCTTCCTCATCGCGGACTTCGGCGGATGGCGCGAAGCCAAGGCGAACATCGTGGACGCCATCTGGCGGGACCAAGTGCTTCGCGAGGTGGGCCGATGAACCATCGCCGGAAGGGCAGCGCCTGGCTCCCGGTGACCTTACTTCTCGTAGTGCTGCTGCCGCTCATCATCATGCCCATCGTGGCCATCTTCGTGTTTGCGGCACGGGGAGGCGTTAGCGGCTTCCTCAACACGTTGGCCGAGCCGGATGTGCAGTTCGCGCTGCGATTCTCCCTCCTGATCGCCCTGGCCACAGCCCTTGTGAACCTCGTTTTGGGGACGTTCGCCGCGTACGTGCTCACCAAGTACTCGTTCCGTGGCCGGGAGATGCTGACGATCCTCGTAAGCCTTCCCGTAGCCATGCCGCGGGTGGTTGTCGGCACGTCGCTCCTCCTTCTCTGGGGGCCCATCGGGCTCATCGGCCGCGCGCTCGATCCGCTTGGACTCCAGCCGATGTTCGCCCCGTTCGGCATCGTGCTGGCGCACCTGTTCGTCACCTTGCCGTACATGGTGAGCTCGGTACGGCCGGTGCTGGAGGAGCTCGAGGATACCTACGAGGAAGCGGCCTACACCATGGGTGCTGGTCGTTGGAAGACCTTCCTGCACGTGATCCTCCCGGCACTCAAGGGAGGGCTGTTCTCCGGATCGCTGCTGACGTTCGCCCATTCGCTGGGCGAGTTTGGGGCGACGATCATGGTGAGCGGAAACCTACGGCTCAGAACGCAGACAGCGCCCTTGTACATCTTCGCTCAGTTCGAGGCAGGCAACATCGAGGCCGCCAATGCCGTGGCGGCGCTCCTGGCAACGATTTCGTTCGTCCTGTTCTTCGTGCTTCTCCGGCTCACCGGTTCACGACGGAGGCTAGCCTGATGTCGATCGCACTCGTTGACCTCACGAAACGCTACGATCACCTCGTGGTGCTCAGCCGTCTGACGCTGGAGATCGAAGAGGGCGAACTGTTCGTCCTCCTTGGGGGAAGCGGCAGCGGGAAGACAACCGTCCTGCGTATCATCGCCGGGCTCATCCTTCCCGATGAGGGGCGGGTCGAGCTAGGGGGACGGGACGTGACCTGGCTCCCTCCGCAGCAGCGGGATGTGGGGTTTGTGTTCCAAAACTATGCGCTCTTCCGGCACATGACCGTTGCGGATAACGTGGAGTTCGGGCTGCGTCTGCGGAAGATACGGCCGCCCGAGCGCCGAGCACGCCGCGATGAACTCCTGGAGCTCGTGGGACTGTCCGGCCTCGGTGATCGCCTGCCCCACCAGCTCTCCGGCGGTCAGCAGCAGCGGGTGGCCCTTGCCCGTGCACTCGCCTACCGACCCAAGGTGCTGCTTCTCGACGAACCGTTTGGCGCATTGGATGTGAAGATCCGCGGCCAGCTCCGCGAAAGCCTCAAAGGTGTTCAGCACAAACTCCGCGTGACGACTGTGCTTGTGACCCATGACCAGGAGGAGGCGTTCGAACTCGGAGACCGGATCGGCGTGATCGAGCGCGGCTGGCTCGTGGAGTCCGGTGCGCCCGAGGAGCTCTACCTGAGACCCAAGACCGAGTTCGCCGCAACGTTCGTCGGAGGGGGAAACGTCGTTGTCGGGAAGGCGGAACACGGACACATACGGCTCGGTACGACGGAACTCCCGATGCCTGCCGCGGCGCCCGCACACCCCGAGGGGGCGAACGTCCGGGTCCTGTTCCGGCCTGAGTCCGTGCTCGTCTCGCCGGATCCCTGGCCCGAGGATGCGCACGTCCATTGCCTGGGGGAAGGAACGGTCGGGCCACGCGTGTTCGCTGGGAGCGTACAACGGTTGAGGCTTCGGGTGCCTGGCTTGAGCGGGAGCCGGGCGTTGCGTCCCCGTCCCCGGTACGGAGAGGCAGAGACCATCATCGAGGCCGCGCGGCCCACCGTGGAGACAGATCGGGGAACGTTCGAGGAGGGCTCCCAGGTGTGGGTCGGCCTCGAAACGTACCATGTGCTCAACCCCGCGGGCCTCAAGCTTCTCGTCCTCAGCACCCATCCGTCAGGGGAGGATGCTCCTGCGGAGCAGGGCGTGCGTCTTGCCCACGCCGTTCACTGCCCGGGGACACTGCTCTCGGTGCTCGGGGAGCCCCAGCACGCAAGCCCCGCACGGGCAGCGCTCGATGCCCTGCGGCACCGCTGGCCGGAGGCTCATGCCCCGCAACTGGACGTTCGGGTGAGGGTAGGCCATCCGGCGAAGGAGGTACTAGAGGAGATCCAGCAAGCGCACAGCGAACTGGTCGTGGCAGGACGGAGTTCGGACGGAGGAATCGGAAGTATGGCTCGGGCCATCCTTCAAGACCTGAAGATCCCGGTGATGCTCGTTGGGGAACCTCGCCATGCCTTTCGCAGTCTCCTCATCTGTACGGCTGCCGGTGAGCCCGGGAAGAGCGACATCCGGTTCGCCGGGCGCCTCGCCGTGCGCTTGGGAGCAAAGGTGACCGTACTCCACGTACCCAGAGAAGAGGATCCGGCTGTCCGGGCGCGGGCAGAGCGTCACCTCGAGGCATCACGCGCCACGCTTGAGGCGTTGGGGGTGACGGTGACCACCGCCATCGGCACCCCGCCAGCGGTAGAACGGATCCTCGCCGTCGCCCGCGCTGAAGACCACGACCTCATCGTCATCGGTGCCCCGGCACCCCGCGATCCTGCACAGGTTCGCGGGCAGGACCTGGCCTCACGCATCGTTCTTGGTGCCGATCGCCCCGTCCTGATCGTCCCCATGACCGACTGACAGCGCGGCGGCCTCTCCGGATACGATCGGCGCCCATAGGCGGCTCCGTTGCTCCCCTTCATGAGCGGGGCTGCGCTACCATGGGTCGGTTACCCTCCCCATGAACAGGATGCTGCCCGTGGCGCGATCACGAAGCAGGTACACGAAGGGACGGTCCGCCCGGAACTCGACAGGCAACGGGGCCAGTGCCGACCGCTCGGCTACCACCACAGCGGTGGCCGCCGCTGCCTCGGTACCCTGCTCATCCACCTCCACGAACGCCTGGTGGATGACATCGTCGATCGCGAGATCGGAACGGCCAGCCATGGCCGAGAAGTCGGCCTGATGGGAGAAGGCCAGCGACATCCCCATCGCGTTCAAGGTCTCGACAAGGGAGAAGCCGCTGCGAACGGTGAACTTAGGGAAGCGTACCGCAACCGGCTGTGTGTCGAGCGCGCCGATCCATCGCGTGAGGTTCTCCATCGTGAGCTCGGCCTCGAGTTTGGGAAGCCCGATGTCCCGTCGTGGGAGCAACACCACCATCGATAGGTCCTCCCCCTCGTAGGGCATCTCCAACACCTGCAGCGCGTCGAACTCCGCGTAGGGGAAGGAGCCCTCCCGTGCCATCATGGAAACCTCGATGACGCGATCTTCCTGAAGATAGAAGTCCGCCGTCGTTGTGCGCGCGGGCTCGAAGGGAAGCGCCCAGCCACCCTGGAAGTAGATGGCGTTGACGAGCACAAGACGTGTCAGCTCGTCCAAGACATTCGGGGACAGCAGTTCTGCGATGCGATCCCGCGTGATCTCGGCTACCCATGCGTTGATCGCCTTGCGGGCGGCCTCCGGGTCCGTGGTGTAGTCCACTTCTCGAAGACCCGCGCCATAACGGCTACCGAGAAGCTCGAGGAACACCTCGCAGAAACCATACCCTTGCTGCCCCCACAACGCATTGGCCAGTGCGAGCTCGGCGTCACGCTGTTCGTCCTGAAGACGTTCCAGGAGAGCCTGGAAGGCGCTGTGAAGCCGCATCTCGGGAAGGGTGAAGCGCAGCACTTCAGCCATCTCCATAGCGGTCTCTCCGAAGGCCCCGGCATAGGTCATCGCCAGCGCTGCGGAAATGCTGAACGGGGAGAACACGAGGTTCCCGTCCTCAGAACTCAGCTGCTGGTAGAGCGCCAGTGCAAACCCCGTGTTCCCGCGCACGAGTTCGGCGTGATCGTCCGGCGCGTCCGCTTCCTGGTGGATCGCCAGAAGCTCCACCGGTGTACCCCACATGTAGATGGTAAAGGTATCCGGCGAGGGTTCGGCGGTGAACGCGACCCGGAGACCATCCACCTTGAACACCTCATCCAGGTTCAGCGGAAGGTACGCTGCGCCGTCGTCGGCAACGATGCCGTAGAACCCCCCTGCGATTTCGAGGTAGCGCACCGTGCCCCACCCGGAGATCACCGCGTCACCGGCGTGCGCAGCGCTCACCACGGCTGCGCCTACCGTCAACACCACAAGAGTAATCAGCGTGACCCACATCCATCGCGTTCCCGCTCTACACACAGCCATCACCCCTTGAAGCGATCACCCGCTGTCTGCGGGCACACCGATATACACACTTGCCGGGTACGGGGTTTCCCTGGAGGTTACGCGGGGACGCTGCTCCCAGGATGCGCCGCATCCGCCGCTTGGCGCGCCAGAGCGATCTCCTTCTGCCGGCCCATGCCACCCGTGGCTTGGGTGAGGACCCGGCAGGCATACACCGATCCCCGCCATAGCGCCCCTTCCCCATAGCGGTCTCGGATACAGTCCATCGTCGCCTCCAAGCGCTCCCGGCGCCGTTGCACCGCGAGCAGTGGTCGTGGCACCTCGCCACGGGGGATCACCGCACTCACCCGTACCCCAACCATGGTGGTCGCCTCCGGGAACCCCCCCTGCCGGTCGGCAAGGGCGAGCGCCGTGCGGAATATGATCTCTTCATCGTCGGTAGGAACCTCCAAGGCCCGTTGACCTCCCCGATGCCGCATGTGGGCATCCCGCAGATCCAGATGCACCACGCGACCGGCCAGTTCCTTGGCCCGGAGGCGGCGCCCGGTCCGCTCGCACAGGTACAAAAGCACGCTGCGTGCCCCTTCGGGATGACGCAGAACCGCGGGAACCGCGTGGGAGTGTCCGACGCTTTTGAGTTCGTGTTCTTTCCAGTATGGAATCAGCGCATTGGGATCCAACCCCCGTCCCCACAGGGCCAGCACAGCACCCATCACGCCAAAGCGCGCACGCAGGTATCCTTCCGAACAGCGGCCCAGATCGGCAAGCGTCCATATGCCCATGTGCGCGAGTCTGCGGCTGATACGCGGCCCAATACCGCACACCGCCTCCACCGGTGTACGTGCAAGCACCTGTGCCACATCCTGGGGTCGCGTCCAGTGCACACCGGTCGGCTTGGCCTCCTCCACAGCCAGCTTGGCCAAGAGCTTGTTGGGGGCAATGCCGATCGAGCAGGTGATCCAAGCTCCCAGCTCCGCGCGCAGGCGCTGCTGGATCTTGCGGGCAAGCGTCAGCGGACCGCCATGCCGGTCCACTTCTTGCGTGACGTCCATGAACACCTCGTCGATCGAGTACACCTCCACCATCGGGGTGTAGTCGATGAGCACGTCCAAAAAGCGCCGTGTGATGGTCTCGTACTTGTCGGGGTCACCGGGAACAAACGTGATGTGGGGGCAAAGCTTGTGGGCCTCCCATGTTGTCATTCCCGCTCGGATGCCGTAGCGCTTGGCCTCCCGGGAGGCGGCGGCCACCACGGAGTGAATGTCGGGCCGACCGGAGACCACGATGGGCCGCCCACGCAGGGAGGGATCGGCCTGCTGCTCTACCGAAGCGAAGTAGGCATCCATGTCGATGTGCAGAATGATCACGGGCCATCGTCCTCCCACTGGATACCGTCCAAGAACCACCGCACCTTGGTCCCGTCGTACCTCAGGCGCAGCAGGCTTCCACCGGCAGTAACGGAATACAAGAGGAGACGGGTGCTGCCCTCCCATCGTTCGTGGATCAGGTGAATGCTCTCCACGGGGAACGGGCGGCCCTGCCACCGGAGCCGTAGAGGCTTGGGGTAGGGGGCACGGGCCGGAAACAGGACCTCCATCTCCACAGGGTCGTCCACGGGGTGCAGCACAGCCGCCTCCTCTCGATAAAGCGTAGCACTTTATCGAGCGTTGGTCAACGAGACACCGGGGTCCTCTCCAATCACATATCCGCTGACGTCGATGCACTCCGCTGAGCGGCAATGTCATCCACCGTGACATCGGGGTGGTGGTAGCGCCGCCGCCCCCGTGTTCGCTTCCCACGGATCTGGATCGCCTCCACCGGGCAGAAATGGATGCAGGCGAAACACTGCTCGCACCTCCCCAGCCACTCAGGTCTGCTGTCCGCGAGCCGCACGTTCGCCACTGGACACACCCGGACACAGATCCCACAACTGATGCAGGATTCATCAACGGTGAACCGACGATCGCGTTGGCGACATGTGGCCATGAACCGCCCCCCCAGGAGGGCAAACAGCAGCCCGCCAAGCATCCGGCCTGCCAAGCTGCTCCGGTCGATGTGGTCGCGCTCAGCCCGAACATGCCCCACGATTCGCGTGACGTCACGCGCCATTCGTCCCCGCATCTCCTCAACAGCCTTCGCATCGCCTACGTTGTACTCAGCAATGTAGTTACCCAGCATTCGGATCCCGAACGCAGCATTCAGAACGCCGCCAGCCTTCTCAAGGCTATCCCGCGCATGCGATACCGTGTGTCCGGGCGTTCCCCCCATCGTGAGCACCAGGAACACGTAGCGTGCCTTCGACAGATCCAACCGTTCGAGGAACTCCCGTACGATGAGGGGCGTCGTATAGAAATAGACCGGGAACACAAAACCCACTACGGGTGACGGCACACCCACCGTCTTCTCACCCCGGAGTGAGGCAATCGGGACCACGCGCGTGTTGCCAAGCTCCACGGCGATCGCGCGTGCACACGCAAGCGAGTTCCCCGTGCCTGTGAAGTAGTACAGCGTGGCCTCGCTCTGCCCATCCTTCATCCGCATCACCTCCTCCGAGTCTCATGCCCCATTATCACCGCGCACTGGAGCCAGGCCACTGTCATGTCTTGCTACACAGCACGCGCACAACATCGTCCGAGAGCAGGCGTCTGTGATACAGACCCACAGCACCATACTTTCCGCGCAGGGGATCCGCGCCACGGGGCGTCGTCCTTGCGCATGGCCCGACAATCCTTGATACCATGGTCGGAGAGAAGGAGGGACGAGGTGAGCATCCGTGGTCTCGACAAGATCTTCAAACCCGAGCGGGTGGCGGTGATCGGAGCCAACAACAGCCCAGGAAGTGTGGGCTACACTGTATTCGGTAATCTCGTGGGGGCTGGCTATTCTGGGGTCGTCTACCCTGTCAACCACAAGCGCGAATCGGTGCGGGGAATCCACGCGTATCCAGATGTGAACAGCCTCCCACACACACCAGACCTGGCGGTCATCTGCACGCCTGCCAGCACTGTTCCCCAGCTGGTCCAAGCATGCGGCAATGCAGGGATTGAAGGGGTCATCATCACGTCTGCCGGCTTCAAGGAGGCAGGAGACAAGGGACGTGCTCTCGAAGAGCAGCTCAAGGAAGAGGCGGACCGCTTTCCCGACATGCGCCTGGTGGGGCCGAACTGTCTCGGCATCATCGTCCCCTCACTGAACCTCAACGCCAGCTTCGCGTCGGACACGCCCAAACCCGGCCATGTCGCGTTCATCTCCCAATCCGGAGCTCTGTGCACCTCGGTACTGGACTGGGCGCTCGAGCGCAATATCGGTTTCTCGTTCTTCGTGTCGATCGGCAACATGATCGACGTCAGTTTCGGCGATCTCATCGACTACTTCGGGGATAACCCTCACACCCAGTCCATCATCGTGTACACGGAGTCCATCACTGCACCCCGTACGTTCATGTCCGCCGCGCGGTCGTTCGCTCAGAAGAAACCGATCGTCGCCTATAAGTCAGGCCGCTTTGCCGCTTCCGCCCAGGCCGCTGCGTCCCATACCGGTGCCCTGGCCGGAGAAGACGCCGTCTTCGATGCCGCCTTTGAGCGTGCGGGGATCGTGCGTGTCACCGAGATCGATGACGTGTTCGAGTGTGCCGAGCTTGTGGCCCGAACCCAGGCGCCTGTCGGACCACGCCTGGCCATTGTGACCAACGCTGGAGGGCCCGGTGTGATGGCGACCGACGCGCTCCTCTCCCGAGACGGTGTGCTCGCCGAGTTGTCGGAGGACACGCTCGAGAAGCTTGACGGGATCCTTCCTCCGTTCTGGTCACGGGGCAACCCGGTGGACGTCTTGGGAGACGCGGAGCCGGATCGTTTCATCCAGGCCACGGAGGCCGTACTCGCCGACGAACAGGTGGACGCCGCGCTTGTTGTCCTGACCCCTCAGGCCATGACCGACCCCACAGCCACCGCTGAGGCGCTGGGAGAGCTCACCCAGCGCACCAGGAAGCCAATCCTCGCCTCCTGGATGGGCGGCAAGTCGGTACGGCAAGGGCTGGCAACCTTAGCCCACTTCGGAATCCCCGCGTACACCACACCGGAGCAAGCCGTGGGTGCCTTCATGCACTTGGTGCAGTACGCACGGAACCTGGAAACCCTCTACGAGACACCGCGAGAGATCCCGGTGCAGCTCACGATTGATCGGGATGCGATTCAAAGAGAGTTCGCCGCGCTCTCCTCCGAAAGCCACACCACGCTTTCCGAGCGATCCTCGAAGCAGCTCCTGCGTGCCTATGGGATTCCCGTGACCGAGATCCACGAAACCCACAGCGCGGACGAAGCCGTAGCCGCTGCCCAACGCCTCGGTTACCCGGTGGTACTCAAGGTTCTCTCTCCCCAGATCACCCACAAGACCGATGTGGGGGGGGTGGTGCTGGACCTTCACAATGAAGGCGAAGTGCGCGGCGCGTTCGACCGCATCATGAGCTCCGCCCGGAAACACGAACCCAATGCGGATGTACTCGGTGTGACCGTCCAGCCGATGGTGGACGCCAAACACGGCTTCGAGCTCATCCTGGGAGCCAAACAAGACCCGGCGTTCGGCGCTGTGATCATGGTGGGTACAGGAGGTATCACCGCCGAGGTGCTGCGCGATCGCGCACTTGGACTGCCGCCTCTCAACGAACGCCTCGCGCGGAGGCTGCTCGAGTCGTTGCGCTCTTGGCCCATCCTCAACGGCTACCGTGGGCGCCCTGCCGTAGACATGGACCGCCTGCTCGAGGTGTTGATGCGGTTCTCGTACTTGGTGGCCGAGCACCCCGAGATTATGGAACTGGACATCAACCCCCTGCTGGCCACGCCTCAAGAGACGGTGGCCCTTGATGCCAGGCTCATCCTCGATCCCGAGCGCCTCGGCGTGCAACCACGGCCTTACGCTCACCTGGCGATACGTCCCTATCCAAGCGAGTACACACGCGAGACGACCATGAACGACGGCACACGCGTGACGCTGCGCCCGATACGTCCCGAGGACGAACCTCTCTGGCACGAGATGCTCCGATCGTCCTCGCGCGAGTCGATCCGTTACCGCTTCCGCTACATCTTCAAGGAGAGCACGCATAAGATGGCCATCCCGTATTGCTTCATCGACTACGACCGCGAGATGGCCATCATCGCCGAACTGGAAGACGGTGGAGAGCGCAAGATGGCCGGGGTGGGAAGGCTGGTGGCGGGGCCCGACCCCCGTACAGCCGAGTTTGCAGTCTTCGTAGCGGACCCCTGGCAAGCGCACGGCTTGGGTAAGCAGCTCACCGAGTACGCGCTGGAAATCGCCGAAAGCTGGGGAGTATCCCAGGTGGCCGCCGAGACAACGCCGGACAACGCGCGCATGCTGTCCATCTTCCGCAGCATGGGCTTCCGTACCGAGCACCGTCCGGAGGAGGGGGTTGTTCTCGCCCACAAGCGGTTGACGTGAACCCGTGAGAGGGGCGTCGGCAGACCGCGGCCAGCGGGAGTCACCCGGGCGGCAGGCATGCGCTATCTGGGTACCGCTCCCGTGCGCGGCAACCTCGTCGAGGACGCGTACGCCGGCGGGGTGCCTACGGGGCTTCGCCGAACGCGAACCCTTCGGCGAAGAGTTCCACGCACGCATCCACGACACCAGGATCGTAGAGGGTGCCGCGGTGCGTTTGGATCTCCTCAAGCGCCTTGTCGAGTCCGCGCGCCGGCCGGTACGGACGGTGTGAGGCCATCGCCTCCACCACATCGGCGACGGCGAGGATCCTTGCCTCAGGAACGATCCCGTCACCCGTGAGTCCTTGCGGATAGCCCGAACCATCGAGACGCTCGTGGTGTTGGAGGACGCTCTCGGCCACCAAGGGCCTAAACGGAAGGCCCTTCAGAATATCGTGGCTCGCCTGCGGGTGGCTTCGGATCATCGTCATCTCCAGCTCGGTGAGGGTGGTGGGCTTGTTCAGGATTTCGGCAGGGACGATGGTCTTTCCGATATCGTGGAGAAGACCTGCAATGCGGATGTCGTCGATCTGCCGCTCGGGAAGACGCATCTTGTTCGCGATGGCGCAGGAAAGCTCGGCCACCCGGCGCTGGTGGCCGGCCGTGTAGGGATCGCGCATCTCGGCCAGCGTACCCAACGAGTGCACCACACCCTCGAACATCGCGCGCGTCTGTTCCAGGCTCCGGGCAACCTCCTCCCTGGCCCGTACCTGGGGCGTGACGTCGTGGATGGAGACGAGCACACGGTCCAGCCACTCCTCATGGCCCGCCACAACCGTCAGGCTCACCAGGGTCTCCAAGGTGTTACCCCGTAGGTCCCGCGCCTGCCCCTGATGCTCAACGTGTGTGTTCCCTGCGTACAGTTCGATGAACTCGTACCGGATGGCCTGGGCGGCAGGACCCAGCGCATCATCCCTTGTGAAGGCCACCATCGTTTCCACGCTGTCTGCGCCGAACAGCTCCATGGCCGCTCGGTTCGCACTGAGAAACTCGATCTTCTGGATCCATGCCTGCAGAACTTCAGGGTGCTCCCGGAAGTAGTCATCGAGATCCGTTACCCCGTGGACACGGAGCTTGTCCATCTCCCACTTCACCGCGGAGTAGTCCTCCTCGAACAGCGCCACCGGCGACTCTTCGAACAGACTCCGGAAGCGCTCCTCGCTCCGATGGATCGCCTCCTCCGCGTTCTTCTGCTCGGTGATGTCCTGGAACGCACCCTGTACACCGATGATCGACCCGGAGGGGGCGCGAATCGGCTCACCTGCCGTCCGGACCCATACGCGCTGACCGTTCCCGGTGATGATCTGGAGTTCCTCGTCGTAGGGTATCCCGTCCCGGGCGCACGCGGCGAACACTTCGCGGATACGTTC
>PUMK01000199.1 GCA_003551325.1 Candidatus Acetothermia bacterium
CGGCTACACAGTGGTGTGGGTGGAGGATGGCGTGAGCGCCTTGTCCGCGTTCGATATGCATTGCGCGCTGCGTCAAGCCACGTTCCTCTATGGAGCCAGCGTCACACGGGCGCAGGGCGTCGTGTTCAGAACGGGATAGGAGGAGCTTTGCTGGGCAAGGGGATCACGCTGTTCAGGCTGTTCGGTTTCAAGGTGCAGATCGATGCCAGCTGGCTCATCATCGTTGTGCTGGTGACCTGGTCGTTGACGACCGGTGTCTTCCCGGCTCAGTACGAGGGTTTGTCAGCGCTCTCCTATGCGCTCATGGGGGTGGCTGCGGCGATGGGGCTGTTCGCATCGATTGTGTTCCATGAGCTGAGCCACTCCCTTGTCGCCCGGCGGTTCGGCCTTGAGATGCGTGGGATCACGCTGTTCGTGTTTGGGGGCGTGGCGGAGATGGACGACGAGCCCCCCAGCGCTGTCGCGGAGCTGGCGATGGCGGTGGCCGGCCCGGTGTCCAGTGTGATCGCCGGTGGCGCGCTCTACGGACTCTCCGCGATCGGCGTGGCCGGCGGATGGCCGCTCCAGATCACCGGCGTCCTGTTGTACGTGGGGTTGATCAACCTCGTGCTTGCGGCTTTCAACATGGTGCCGGCCTTTCCCTTGGATGGCGGCCGCGTGTTGCGCGCACTCCTCTGGCAGTGGCGGGGCAACCTGCGCTGGGCTACCCGGATTGCCTCCATGGGTGGTTCAGCGTTCGGGGTGCTCTTGATCGCGCTCGGGCTTCTGTACGTGGTCATGGGTGCGTTCATCAGTGGGCTGTGGCTTGCCGTGATCGGCCTGTTCGTGCGCTCGGCCTCCATGGCGTCCTACAGACAGGTGATCACGCGAGAACTCCTTCAAGGGGAGACAGTGCGACGGTTCATGGCCAGTGAACCTGTCACCGTACCGCGCTCTATCTCGGTACGTGAGCTGGTGGAGGACTACGTGTACCGCCATCACCACAAGTTTTACCCCGTGGTGGACAACGGGAAGCTCCTGGGTTGTGTGACCACGCGGGCGGTCAAGGAGATGCCCACGGAGGAATGGGAACGGCGTGCCGTGAGTGAGCTCGTCAAGACCTGTGATCCAGACAACACTGTCTCCCCGGAAACGGACGTCATGGATGCACTGTCGCTGATGCGGAGGACGGGCAACAGCCGGCTGATGGTGGTCGACGGAGGGCGTCTGGTGGGCATCGTGTCGCTCAAGGATCTGCTGGAGTTCTTAAACCTGAAACTCGATCTTGAAGGGGGCGGCTAGCCGGCGTTTCGCCGGGCAACGGCGCGCGTTGCGACGAGATCCGCCCCTGTTCCCAGAAGGTCGTGAACGACGGTCTGTCCGATCTTCACCGGAGCCGCGACCGTGAGGCGCTTGATCACTTCCATGAGTTCGGTCAGGCGCTCTTTCGGTACGGGACGATCGGTGCGCACGGAGACGAGCGGATCGTCCCCCTCTTCGACCTTGACGCTTGTGGCGAGGACCCGCCTGGGTTCGAGTGCTTCCTGACGAGCATATGCCTCTCCGCGGGGGCAGCGGGGACCCTCCAGTCGTGTAAGCTCCCCGCCTTCGATCCGGACCTTGATCTGGCAGCCCACGGGGCAGGAGACACAGACAAGCTCTCGCTCCGTCATGTGGGAACCACCTCCACCCGAGCTTCGTGTGCGCCGTCGAGCGACGCCAGCAGTTCCTTCTTGAGCGTGATCTCGACCATTTCGCTTGGGCGAAGCCCTGGCTGGCGGGTCACCACCTGTCCAGCTACCGTTACATGCGCTGGACCGATCGGTCGGGACACCCGCAAGGCAAGGCGTCCGGGTGTGCCCGGGGAGAGTGCGGAGGGGACCATGTGAAGGACGTTCTCCCCACGGGTGAGGACGATCTCGCTCTCTTGGTCAAGCTCTCCTGCCGCGTATCGTGCCGCTTGTGTGCCGGCCAGGCCGCCCGCCTCGGCCACACTGTCCACAAGGTCATAGATGACAGTGCAGTTACCGGCTGAGAACACCCACGGTGCACGGGTCTGCATCCAGGCGTTGACCTGGGGGCCTTGGTTGGCGGGGTCGCAAGGGAGGAACGGTACCAGTTCGATCTCAGGGATCAGCCCCACGGAGAGAATCAGGGTGTCGGCGGCGATGAACGCTTCCGTTTCTGGACGCGGTCTTCCCTCCTCATCCACGCTAGCCACGGTGACGCCCTCCAACCGACTCCGTCCGTGGAGGGCGGTCACCGTGTGCTGAAGGAGGAGAGGTATATTGAAGTCCTCTAGGCATTGCACGACGTTGCGGAGGAGCCCGCCTGGGAAGGGCTTGATCTCCAGTACAGCCGCAACGTCCATGCCCTCAAGATGGAGTCTTCGCGCCATGATCAGACCGATGTCGCCCGAACCCAAAACCACGGCCCGTCGCCCTGGCAACAGCCCCTGAATGTTGACCAATCGTTGTGCCAGCCCAGCGACAAAGACCCCTGCAGGACGAGGGCCTGGAATGCGCAGCGCGCCAAGCGGACGTTCACGCGCACCGGCGGCCCACACCATGGCTTGTGGCTGGAGATCGAGAAGCCCTTGCGGACTCACCGCCCGTACGCGTCGCTCGGTTGCGTCCACCGAGATCACCTCGGTGGACGACCGAACGGTGGCTCCCGAGCGGCTCAGCTCCTCACGGAGCCGGTGAGCGAACTCGGGACCGGTCAGCTCCGCTCGGTACCGGTGGAGACCGAACCCCGGGTGGATGCACTGGTCGAGGACACCACCCAGCACGCGACCCCGCTCCAGAAGGCATGTGTGGGCTCCGGCCTCGGCGGCTGCGCTCGCCGCAGCCATCCCCGCGGCACCGCCGCCCACAACAAGGACGTCCACAGCCGCCGGCTTCATGGACGCACCTTCCCTGAGAGGATGGTCGAACCCGGGGGCCCCTGAGCGATATCTTGGGGGTTGACACCGAGTTCACGGGACAGTATGTGGAGGATGGTGTCGGCACAACTCCCCCCTTGGCATCGTCCGAAACCTGCCCGTGTCCTGAACTTCACACCATCCAGCGTCCGCGCACCGCGACGGATCGCCTCGACGACTTCGCCCTCCGTAACCTGGTTGCAGTGGCAGGCCACATGTCCGTAGGTAGGGTCCTCACGGATCAAGGCAGCCCATGCTTGATCGCTGAGTTCGAACGGTCTGCGAGGAGCTGGGCGGTACGGGTTGAACCTGCTGCGGGATGTGAGCCCGTGCTCAGGGGCGATCACCTCGCGTACGAGCCACCGTGCCACGGCTGGGGCGGCTGTGAGTCCAGGGGAACGCATTGCTGCCGCTTGGTAGAACCCCTTTACAGGCGTGGGTCCCAGCAGGAAGTCCTCGGATGGGGACTCCGGACGCAGACCGGCGAACGTCTTCACGGTCTTTGAGAGGTCAAGCGAGGGAACGAGACGCCTGGCTCCGTCCACCGTGGCGCGAAGCCCATCCGTCGTGGTGTCGGTGGCCTCCCGAGCTTCGGGGGGGAGGTCCTCCGCTGTAGGGCCGAGCAGGATCCCGCCGTCCACCGTGGGCAGAACAAGGATTCCCTTTGAGGCGGGGTTCGGGGCGGGGAAGAGAATGCTTCGAACAAGGCCTCCTACGGCTTTGTCCAACAAGATGTACTCTCCGCGGCGAGGGATCAGCGGGGACCCGTTCACGCCGGCCATGGCGGCTACCCGATCGGTGTAGAGACCGGCGGCATTGACCACGATGTCCACCGACTCTCGCCGGCCGGCAACGGACAGGGCACGGATGCTGCCTGAACGGACTTCCACGTCCGTGACCTCGTGCTCGGTGAGAAGCATCCCTCCATTGGCCACAGCGTTTTCCGCCGCGGCGATGGCCAGGGCCCATGGCTCGGTGATCCCTGCAGTCGGTGCCCACAGCCCGGCGAGGACCTTCGGGTTGAGAGCCGGCTCGTGAGTGCGGAGCTCCTCGGGCGACGCGATCTCCAGTCCCCGAATCCCGTTGGCCTCGCCTTGGTTCTTGAGGTGTTCAAGGACATCGAGGTCCGCCTTGTGCAGAGCGATGACCCACGAGCCAACACGGAGCAGGGGTACTCCGAGTTCCTCACACAGACCCTCAAACAACGCATTGCCGTGTCCGCAGAACTGCGCGCGCACGGAATCTGGAGCATCGTGAAACCCCGCGTGTACGATCGCGGAGTTGGCCTTGGTGACTCCCCATCCCACGTCCGGGTAACGTTCCAGGAGCAGCACCTCCGCCTCATATCTGCATAGCTCACGGGCGATCAGCGCTCCCACTACCCCGGCCCCGATCACCGCAACGCGCGGGGCGTTCATCGGCAGCCTCTCTGAGCGAGTTCCGGAAGTTCTGCTAGACTCTCGATGACAACGTCTGGTCGGTACGCGGAGCGCTCCAAGCACGCTCGCGTAGTCACGCCTGTCAAGGTCAGGATGGCAACAAGACCTGTCTCGAGGGCCATACGAATGTCGGTCTCCAGTCGGTCCCCTACCATGGCGCACGACGCGGCCGGAAGCTCCAACTCCGCCAAGGCAATCGCCACCATGATCGGGGATGGCTTCCCGGTGATCTCCTCCACGCACCGCTCCGTCGTGGCCTCTAGAGCGGCGATTACCCCAGCGGTGTCCGGGAGTTCTCCCCCGTCCACAGGGCAGGTCCGATCGGGATTCGTTGCCCAGAAGCGTGACCCACGCCGCAACGCTTGGAAAGCGATGTTGAGCTTTCGGTAGTCGAACGTTCGGTCGAACGCAGCGACAACGTGTTCGATGTGGTTCGGGTCTTCGGTGATCCGTAGGCCTGCCCGTTCCAGTTCTTCGAGCAACGGTGGCTCGCCGATCGCAAATACCCGTGCCCCTGGGGCTACCTGTGCCATGCGGCTGGCCAGCACAAACGACGAGTTGAGCACATCGGCCTCTGCCGCAGGGATACCCATCCGGGAGAGTTTCTCCGCATAATTGGCGCGCGACTGGAGCGGTTTGTTCGATAGGAAGAGGACCTTCTGCCCCCTAGCGCGAAGCCGGGCAATGGCGTCGGCTGCCCCGGGGATGACCCGATCCCCGAGGTAGACCGTGCCGTCAAGGTCAAGGATGTAACCCTGGAGGGCGTTCACGCGTTCGTCCATCGCCGGCTCCTTCGTTGCACTAAGGTGACACCCAGAACGACCACCGCAACTGCAGGAAACTGCAGCATGTGAAGCTTCTCCCCGAGGACAAGCCATCCCAACAGCGCAGTCCCCACGGGTACGAGGTTCAACACCACGTTGGCTTCCGTTGCCTTGAGCCTGACGAGGGCGTGGGTGTACAGCATGTACGCTAGCGCAGTGTTGACGAGCGCCAGCCCCAACACGATGCCCCACGCTACGGGAGGCATCGACGGGACACCCTCCCAGATGAGAGCCAGCACGACGAGCGGAATCCCTCCCAGAGCGAGGGGCAAGGCCGTAAGGGGAAGCGTCGGCAGCTGCCGGTCGCGCGCCGCCTGGCGCGCAAGCACGGGAAGGACCGCGAAGCTCAGCAGCGCGATGACCAAAGCCCCCAACGACGTCGCCGGCGGTGGCTCCAAGTCGCTGGCGAAGAACAGGACGCTTCCCCCGACGGCCGCCAGAAGTCCTAGCAATTGCAAGCGGCGTGGCGGTTCCTTGAGCCATGCCGTCTCCAAGCCGAGGACCGCGATGGGTACAAGGCAGAGTACAAGCGAACCGGCCGTTGCCGTTACCTCCTTCAGTGCCCAGAACAACGCGCCGTTGCCCAGGGTATATTGGCAGAACCCCATCAGGCCGAGCCGCCTCCACTGAGCCCGCGAGGGTAGAGGGATGCGGGTGCCCCTGCGCACAAACAGAGGCAGCAGCATCACGAACGCCAGCGTGTAGCGCAGGCCCGCTATGGTGACCGGCCCCGTGTACTCGAGAAGAACCTTCACGCCCACGAACGACGATGACCAGATCGCCGCCACGGTCATCACCTCTGCCGTGGCCAGCCATCGGCGCTCTGGAGTGGTTGGCCACAGCGTCGTGTTCATGGCGCATTGCCTGCCGTCGTGTCATGCTCCTCCGTCCATCGCTGCGGCCAACTCGTGATCACCCCGGTCACCGCTGGATCCTGCCTGAGAGCGGGGACCGGATGCCGTGAGCCCCAGACGTAGATGAAGTGGCTCGAAGCGGCATAGGCTTCGCCCATCGGTGTTCGGTAACCGCTGAGCAGCGCTGGTCGTCGGGCAGCGGGGACCATCAGGCCGTCGACGCCCAGCCTGTCGAGATAGGCTGGGCCCGTTAGGGGCATCGTCAGCATCAATGCCGCAACCGTGAGGTCCGGGGCACGCGCTTTGAGGTACCGCACGAGACGATGGTCAAACGACGAGATCACCGTCTGGTTCTCCATACCCAGTTCGCGAATCACGGCAAGTGTGCCGTCGGCAAGTCTGCGACTGGTCCGCGAAAGCCCCAAGACGGAGCTCGTTCCCTTCAGCTCCACGACGGCTTGCATGCCGTGGTCACGCGTCCATCGGAGTGCCTCGGCGAGCGTAGGGATGGGTTCTCCTCGGTACGCCTCAGCCTGAGCGGAGGACACCTCTCCCGAGGCGATGGTGCCGAACGGGTCCCTCTCTGAGAACCAGCTTCCTGCGTCCAACCCGCGAAGCTCCTCAAGCGTGAACTGGGCCACGCGCCATGGCCAGCGCCATGGGTATGCGCGTCGCACGTCGGTGGTGCGGCGCAGCGTGAGATCGTGCATGAGCACGAGCTCCCCGTCGCCTGTCAGGCGCACGTCGAATTCCCACATCGCGGCGCCAGCGCCCAGGGCTGCCTCAGCAGCAGCCAGTGTGTTCTCCGGGGCCAGCGACCGCGCCCCGCGGTGAGCAACGATGGTTTCGGAGCCATAGAGCATCGACCCCCCGAGCACGAACGCGAGCAGGGGAGCAACGATGCGCTTCACGAGGCACTCCGTGCATCCATACGCTAGGACACTCCTCCGGAAGTTGTTGCATCGGTTACGAGCTCGTCGAGGGCCTGGATGATCGCTTCTTCCTTGCCCCGCTCCACCAGCGCCGCGGCGGCGTAGTCATGACATGCATCAATGGAGCCGTCAACCCGTTTGGCGGCTTCGGGAAGAAGCCACGAGAGCCCGGGCATCTTGCCACCCACAATTCGTCCCTCCAAGGGTGAGGGAACGCGCATCGACATCTTGACGAGGTCCCAGTCGAAGTGTCCGAGGCCGGGAACTTCGGCAGGCATGTCCTGGAAGCCGGCGATGTACTTCCCTGGTTCGACGAACCCCGCATCGCGCAGTTCCATACAGAACTCGCCCACGATCTTGACGCCCATGGGAGCGAACGCATCGCCCACGGAGAACCACTGTACATGGCGACTGTGGGCGAGGCCATCCCGTTCCAGCCGGGCGATGACCGCTCGGAAGCGCTCGCTCTTCACCCTCTCCAACTCGTGGAGCTTCTCCTCTTGCCCCAGGGACGGACCGGTGAGGCAGCACGCCACAGCGAGTTCGGGCCCTTGCATCGCGTATCCCGCAGCCCCCAACGTGGTCAGCGACTTCGCTAATGGTTTCAAGGGTTGTGCCGGGGAGAACTTACACAGTTCATACGTTTCCCGGCCGTTCTGCTCGCTGACCGATACGTGTTTGTGTTGGAGGGCTGCGGTCAGCGCCTGGCGGTTCTCGCCGACCAACCTTCCCCCGCGCTCATGGGAGTCCCCGATGGCGCCGATGACGCCAAGATAGGCCAGGTCAACGTTCCCCTCGTCCAGTGCCAGGGCGAACAGCCAGGCGGCGGTTGCTGCGGACACATCCTGCTCGCCAGAAAGCCCGTAGATCTCCGTGGACAGGTTCATGACCTTTGGATCGTCAACCGGTTCCGCCATGTGGTGGTCCACGATGAGCGTGAGTGAGCGCCCGCCGTTCACTTCGGCGATCATCGGCGCGGCGCGCGCACCGAGGTCTACATAGATTACCGGTTGCCCCTGGAGCTTGTCGTGTAGGCGTTCGTTGATCGGACGGTGTACGCGCTCAAGCGGAATGCGGGTGACGCGGATCCCGGTGCGTGTGAGGGATGCGCTCAGCACGGCCGATGATGCGATACCGTCGGCATCGTTGTGGTGGACCACCGTGACATGCTCTGGGGTTGCTGCACGCAGCCGTGTCACCGCTTCGGAGAGCGCCGCTTGGTACTCCCTCTTTCCCATCTCAAGCCTCCTTGAAGGTAAGCATGTCGATCACAGCGTCGAACGCGAAGTCCGGTTTCGCGCAGAGCGTAAGGAGCTTCTCCTCCGTCATCGCTCCGCTTCGGACGAACACGCGGGTCATCCCGAGGCGTTCCCCGGACAGCATGTCCGTGTCCATGTCGCCGACGATGGCGCATTCATCGGGGCCAAGGGACAGGCGCTCGAGGGCGATCCGCACGATGTGCGGCGAGGGCTTGCCGATGATGGCGTCGGGCTGTTGATCGAGCATGTAGGAGAGCGCGCCGATGACAGCCCCGGTTCCGGGGATGACACCGTCTTGCGCTGGGAAGAGACGGTCAGGATTCGTGGCTACGAACTTCGCCCCGGCATGGTACAGAGCCCTCAGCGCTCCCGTAATGCGGTCGATGTTGTCTTCCCGGACGCGGCCCGAGCCGTCGAACGCCGAACCCACCACCACGTACTCCGCTTCCATCGGGTCGTCGGTGAGCACGAGTCCTGCGAGCTCCAACTCCTCGCGGAGTCCCGGGGCACCGACCATGTACACACGCGCCTGGGGTTTCTGCGCAGCCACATACTGGGCTGTCCCGTACGTTGAAAGCACAAGATCATGTGCATCGACAGGGATTCCCAGCCTTGCGAACTTCTCGACATAGGACGACTGAGATTTGGTGGAGTTGTTGGAGATGAACGCCACCTTCTTTCCGCCTCGACGAAGTCGGTCGATAGCTTCCGGAGAGCCGGGAATCGGGTCGTCGCCACGGCATAGCACGCCATCCACATCGAAGATGAAACCGTGGCAGCGCCGTAGCGGGTGATCTTCGGGAAACGTCTCCGCGTTCACATCGGGGAACCTTCGTTGCACGCTACACCTCCGTACTCGCGTCGTCTGACCTCCTGGTTGCAGGGGTCGCCTCGATATACCGCTCCGGAAAGTCCGTGATGATGCCGTCGACGCCGATGGCGCGCATACGCGACAGGACATAGTCCTGGTTGACCACCCACGGAAACACCGACAGACCCTGACTATGGGCGTTGCGAACGAGTTCCGGGGTCGTCTGTGCCCAGTGGGGGAGCATAGCATCCGGCGTCACATGCGCCACTTCCTCCCACAGAGTGAGCCATTCGCCTGCGTACAACATGCCAACTCGTATCTCCGGTGCCAGCGACTTCAGCTTCCGCAATGTGCGATGGTCGAACGAGACCACCGTTACCCAATCCACCGCGCTGCACATGTGGAGCAGCCCCGCTAGCCTCTCCTCGATCCAGGTCATCGACGGCTCATCGTGGCGTGTTCGCTTGAGCTCAAGAAGGAATTCAACACGACCGTTGACCATGCGCAGGGCTTGTTCGAGGGAGAGCACGCGTTCTTCGGAGAAGTCGCCGCCGAAACGGCTGCCGATGTCGAGGCTCTCCATCTCGGCCTGAGAGAGATGGGTGGGCCAGCTTCCCCCTCCGGTAAGCGCGGAAATGTCCGCATCGTGAAGGAGCACGAAGCCCTGATCTTGAGTAGGCCACACGTCGACCTCAACACCGCTCAGTCCTAAGTTCATAGCGTGCTGAAGGGCCGCCGCCGTGTTCTCAGGACGGCTCACCCCACATCCTCGGTGACCGATGATCCTCACAAGCGCTCCAGGTGACCGGGAGCGATCTTCCGATCGAATCGCATCCTGGCCGACCCTTGTGATCGTGTTCGGTACGCTTGCCGAATCGGTGTTCTGTTGCGGCACATAGCGTTTCCTTTCGTTAGGCATTCTAGCGTGGGCTATGGTGGGCGTCAAGCAACGACTGACGGTGGTCCTCACCCCTCACGGGTCGACGACCTCCGCGTCGATCAGAGACGGTGTTGGCACGCGAGAAGCGTTGATTGGACTGGATAAGTGGTGGTTAAGGCTTCCAAGAAGCGTGATCCACGATTTGTGGGTGACCCTGACCAAAGGTGGGCGACACGGACACGGGACAATGGCTCTGGTGTAAGCCTGATACGGAAGATGGGCACGCGGGAGCCTGCGATCGGGTCTTGACAATGCGCAGAGGGAGCACTATAGTGATGTGCGCAATGAAACGAAATCCGATGTCGGTAGAACAACGCTCTGCGGGTCATGGGTTTCGTCGCAGGTCAAGGCGGTTCCCAAGACCGCACGCTGGGCTGGGGTGCTGCGCACGCTCTCTTCCAATCTCCTTCCGGTCTGTCCCTTCAGCGACCTATGGATACGTCTGCTGCGGAGGAAGCGTGACAGGACAGCTGTTGCCCTATATACTTTGGGCAGATACTATGTAGACGCGGATGCGTCGCGAGAGGAGGTGCTTCGACCCGAGGAAACCGCTCGTCTGGGATCATCCACGTAACACAGGCGCTTGGGCGGGCCTGTGAACGATCCAAGGAGGGATTGATGAGGCGTTTTTGGCTGTGCATGTTGAGTGCTGTGATGTTGTTGGGTGGTCTGGCTTATAGCGACGTACCCGAGGGACGCATCGAGTTGGAGCTGTGGTTCTCCCTTCGCGGGCCCCTCTATGATGCCTTCGCTGATGAGGCGATGCGCTTCAACGAGTCTCAGGACAAGTACTGGGTGAACCCCGTGTGGAAGGGTACCTACCCCGAGGTGCTGTCGATCACCATCGCGGCGATCCGCGCTGGAGAGCCGCCGCACATGGTGCAGGTGTTCGAGGTGGGTACGGCTACGGTCATGGCGATGGAAGAAGTGGTCTATCCCATCGCGGACCTCATGGCCGACACCGGAACCCCGTTTGACGCAACCGACTACATCCCCGGTGTGGCTGGATACTACAGCCTGCCCGACGGGAGGGTGGGTGC
>PUMK01000291.1 GCA_003551325.1 Candidatus Acetothermia bacterium
CCCCAGCCAGTGGGCGAGCATCGCGTCGAACGCAACACCCCTCAGCACGATGCCGTAGCGCGCAAGTACCTTCATGTCGTATTTCAGATTCTGGCCCCACACAAGGGGGTGTTCCCCTTCGAGGGCCGGCCGCAACGCCTGCAGCACCTTGTCCAGGGGCAGCTGCACGGGTACTTCGAGCCCTTCGTGCCCCACCGGGATGTACCATCCCTCGCCGGGACGCACGGCCAATGCCACCCCCACAATCGTGGCATCCAACGGGTTGACGGACGACGTCTCAAGGTCGAGGGAGAACGTCTCGGCCCGGCCGAGCACATCCACCAGCTTCTCCAGCGCAGCCTCATCAAGCACCAGGTGGTATGACCGCTCAGCCCGGTTGGCCTGAAGGCCGAGCTCCCCAAGCAGTGTCCGGAACCCAAGAGCCTGGAGTTCCCCGACAAGCCGGTCCGCGTCCCACACGGATGGCCGAAGCGCTTCCAGTTCGACGTCCAACGGCGGAGGCCTCAGCGTAACGAGCTCGCGCGACCGAAGCGCTTCGTCACGCCCTTCCGTCAATGCAGCACCCACACGGCGATTCGGGTGCGCTTCGGCTGCCTTGAGCGCCTCCTCCAGCGTCCCGTAGCGGTTCAGGAGTTCACGGGCCCCCTTCTCCCCCACGCCGCGCACGCCCGGGACGTTGTCCGAGCTGTCTCCTACGAGCGCCAGGAGGTCGACCATCGCCTCAGGGGGGACCCCGAAACGCTCCTCTACGCCGGCAGCATCCATGAGCTCGAGCCGGTCGGTCGGACGACGGCCCGGGCGGAGGAGCTTGACATCGTCGCGCACCAACTGGGTCATGTCCTTGTCTCCGGTGAGAAGGAGCGCGGGCACGCGTGCACCTTCCGCCCGCGCAACCAAGGTTGCCATCACGTCGTCAGCCTCGTAGCGCGGCACTTCGAAGCGTGCCAGGCCCAGAGCGTCGAGCAGTGCCTTGGCCCGCGGCAGCTGTACCGAGAGCGCTTCGGGCATTTCCTTGCGTGTGGCCTTGTACGCAGCGTACGCCTCGTGGCGGACTGTGGGACCTGGGGCGTCGAACACCACAGCCACATAGCGCGACGGGTACTGCTTGAGGGCCATGAACAGCGTACGCATGAGCCCGTACACGGCGTTGACCGGTTCACCGCGGGGGGTGGTCAGCTCGGGGATCGCGTGGAACGAACGGTACAGCGTGGCGTGCGCGTCGATAACGAGAAGGCGCTCCGGCGCGTCCTCGAGCCCCAGCGCCCCCAGGAGATTCACGGGCGACCGTCCATCAGCGCACACAGCGCCACGGCCAGCGCGTCGGCAGCGTGATCGCTAGGCAAGGACGCCACCCCAAGGAGGTGCGCCATCATCCCCATCATCTGCTCCTTCGGCGCCGACCCCGTGCCGCACACCCACTTTTTGACCTCCCGCGGTGCATAGCTCCTGAGCCGGCATCCACAGGCGGCGAGTTTGACCACGCCCAAAACCTGCGCGGTGAGCATGGCCGAAGGGGCATTGCGGGCCAGGTAGACTTCCTCGACCGCCACCACACGTGGCTGATAGGAGGCGATCAGCGCCCCGATCTGCGTGTAGATCGTGGCCAGGCGTTCGGGAAGCGGATCTTTGGATGGAGGCCGGACGGTCCCCGTGAGCAAGGGGCGCATGTCGTCCCCGCATGCCTCGACAACACCGTAGCCCGTGGCGGTGAGCCCCGGATCCACGCCGAGGACCCGCACCGTGTTCAAAGAAGGTCCTTGAGTTTCTCCAGCCTGGGGTCGGGGGTGGTGACCGATGCCGTGCAGCCTTCCCGGTGGTCCTCCATGTTGAGGTCCGCCCCACAGTCAGCGCACAACCCACGACAGTCGGGCCGGCACAGCGGCCTCGGATCCACAGCCAACCGCACACCCGCCGCGATCCAGGGCCGGAGTTCGAGATACGGAGCCTTAGGATCCTCAAGCGGAATCTCCTCAAGTTCCTCACGCTCGAACGCCTCTTCGGCCTTCACAAGACAGCGGGAGCAAGGACGCACAGCCTTCCCGGAAACTCTGAGCGTGACGAACAGGCGCCCCTCATCGTAGAACGCCGAAGCCTTTACCTGCACAGCCTCCACCAACGTAAGAGGCTCGTCACACCACATCAGGTCATCGAACATCTCCCGGGCCTCGGTCAGCACCGGCCGTCCCGGATACGCACGCAGTTCCCTAAGTTCGATCCTCATCATTCCCCCCTTCGGACCGCAACCACACCGCCAGGTCCACCGCCCTGCGGACTGGCGCCACATCGTGAACCCGTACGGCATCAGCACCCTGAGCTACGGCCACCGCGCACGTAGCCAGCGTACCCTCCAACCGGTCCGTCACCGGAAGGTCAAGGAGCATGCCGATGAACCGCTTGCGCGAGGGTCCGATGAGCACTGGGTACCCCAATGCACGCAACACGGCGATGTGCCGGATGAGTTCGAGGTTGTGGTCCACGGTCTTCCCAAAACCGATGCCGGGGTCGACCGCGATGCGCTGGGGTGACACCCCGGCATCGAGCGCTGCGCGTACCCTGTCCGCGAGGAAACCCTTGACCTCGTCCACGACGTCATCGTACTGCGGGTTGTCCTGCATGGTGGCCGGAGTCCCCTTCATGTGCATGAGGACCAGCCCCGCGTCATAACGGGCCACGAGCGCCCCCATCGCCGGATCCCGGCGCAGGGCGGTGATGTCGTTGACGATACGCGCACCAGCCCGCAGCGCCGCTTCGGCGACCTCAGCGTTGCTCGTGTCGATCGACACGGGTACCCGCAGTCGCGCGGTGAGCCGCTCCACAACAGGCAACACGAGCGACAGCTCCTCATCCGTCGAGATGTCGATCGATCCTGGACGCGTCGATGCTCCCCCCACGTCCACCACATCCGCCCCTTCGGCCTCCATCCTGAGGCCATGAGCGACAGCCAGTTCGGGATCGGTGAACTGGCCTCCGTCGGAGAACGAGTCGGGGGACGTGTTCAGGACACCCATGACGAGCACGGGTCGGGGTCGGTTAGCGCTTTTCCATTCCCACGGCATACTGGTTCACAGTATAACATCGGGGCGACGCCCTCCAGTTGATCCTACCCCCTCCCCCGCCTACTATATGGCCCGTCAGAAGGGGTGATCACCGTGAAGGTCCTGTTGATTCAAGAGGTTCCAAAGCTAGGCGTGCCCGGAGACGTGGTGGACGTCAAGAACGGCTACGCCCGCAACTACTTGCTGCCCAAGCGCATGGCTGTGCCGCCCACCCAGCACGAGATGACCCGCTACGCGAAGCTGCGCGAGCAGTACCAGCGCGAGTTGGCCGATCGGCGCACTCGCTCGCAGATGCTCGCCGAGAAGCTCCAAGGTGCGGAGTTCACGTTTGCCCGCCGGGTGCACGACGAGGACAAACTCTACGCCGGCGTCAGGCCACAGGAGTTGGCCAAGGAGATCGAAACGCGCTTCGAGGAGAAGGTCGATCCAGAGAGAATCGCCATGGACGCCATCGAGACCGTGGGAGCGTACACGGCCCGCGTGGGGATCTACGAGGACATCAGCGCCGAGGTCAAGATCGTGGTAACCCCGTCCTCCTAAAGGTATGCCGCGCCCGTTGACCGGGGACGTCCTCCGTGCGGCCCTGGGAACGGGCTTCTCCCGGGTGTTCGGCCTGGGACGCGATATCGCCGTGGCCCATGTGTTCGGGGCCACGGCTTCCTACGACGCGTACCTCGTGGCCTTTTTCGTCCCCAACCTCCTGCGTGGCCTCCTCGGGGAGGGGGGATTGGCCGCTGCGTTTCTCCCTGTCTATGGCCAGGCTCAGGCCGAAGGACGGGGCAGAGCCGTGGCTGCGCACACGTTCTCGGTCCTCCTCGTCATCCTCCCGATCCTCTGCGCGCTCGGTGCGTGGGCCGCGCCCCTGTACATCCCCCTGCTCGCCGCTGGCTTTCCCCAAGAGCAACTCACGCTTGCCATCACGCTGGGACGCTGGATGTTCCCGTTCATCGGCCTCGTGTCGCTGGCCGCGTTGGCAAGCGGGATCCTCAACGCCGGAGGCCGGTTCTTCCTCCCAGCACTGGCCCCAGCCCTCCCCAACCTGGCGATGATCCTCGGTGCCCTCCTCCTCACGCCCATCGCCCGCCCCCCCATCAGCGCCCTGGCCTTTGGGCTTCTCATCGGCGCGGCGGGGATGCTCATCGTCCAGCTGCCCCTTCTCAGAGGGGAGGTGGGTCGCCTGCCACGCCCATGGCCGCCCTCAGCGGAGATCCGCCAGATGGGGCGCCGGCTGTTGCCGGTGCTGGGGGGGGTGGCGATGGCGGAGATCAACATCCTTGTCGACACGCGCCTCGCTTCGTATCTGGCCGAGGGCGCCATCGCCACGCTGCAGTACGCGATGCGTCTGTTCCAGTTACCTATCGGCATCGTCGCCGTCTCCGTAGCCGTGGCCGCCCTGCCTCGCTTCGCCCGCAACGCCGCCCACGGTCTTACGGGACCTTTCCGTGACGCGCTTTCCGAAGGCGTGGGGCTCTCCACCGTGCTCATCCTTCCGGCCATGGCCGGCCTGCTGGCGCTCGGCCGACCGATCATCGCGCTCCTCTTCGAGCACGGTGCGTTCACCGCAGAGGACACAGCCCGTACGTACGCTGCACTGGCCGCGTACCTGTCCGGGCTGTGGGCGTACACGCTCGTGTATCTCTTCTCCCGGGCGTTCTACGGTTTGGGAAGGCCGGGCATCCCGGTGCTCACCGGCGCCGTTGCGGTTCTCGTCAACATCGGCCTCGACCTATGGTGGGTGGGGCCGTGGGGAACGTTCGGGCTTGCCCTGGCCACGGGGGTCGCCGGTTGGGTCAACGCCCTGGCCCAGGGCTGGCTTCTCTGGCGCAGGGGAACAGGTTGGGTGCCGCTGCGACCGGTGCTGGGCGCCGCCGCTGCCGCAGCCCTGATGGGCCTTGCCGTGGCGGCCGCCGACCGATTCCTTCTCGCACCGCTTCCTCCATCGGCGCGGGTCGCCACCGGTGTGGCGCTGGGCATCGGCGTGTTCGTGATCGCAGCAGCGCGCTTAGGGGTGTGGCGTTGGGTCAGGGCCGTACGATGAGGCCCCCCTGGTGCCCTTCAGGCCTGTCTTGCGGAGGGATCAGCCCCAGAAGCCCGTGCACAAACCGATGGGTATCCTCGGTGGTGCGGTACGCGCCCAGCCAACCGGACAGCGCTTGTGCGGCATCCCGCAGCGTCGGTGCCGACAGGCGTCCTTCCTGGACCAATGGCAAGAGTGTTTCGGTCAGCATCCGCCCCAGCATCGGAGGGGCTGCCCCGACGATCGTGATCGGGGACAACGTCTGCGCGAGAAACGCGACAGCGCTCTCCACATGCTCGTCGTCGGCATCGGTCGTGTGGAGCATGTCCGCCAAAAGCTGCGCTAGGAGCTCAACATAGCGCCATAGGTCTTCCTGCCCTTCAGCGGAGAGGTGCCCTTGCCACTCGGCCCACGCTTGGACGAGCTCACGCGCCCTGCGCTCGCGCAGGTGCCGTTCAGCAGCCACAAGAAACGTACAGCTGGGGATGCAGCGTACCGTCTTCCGACGGTGCGTCCCGCAACAGGTACTGCAAATACGCCTTCCCAGCGCGGGGCAAGCCCGGTCCCCGGTGCGCTGTTCACAGAGAGCGCAGACCGCCATCGTCAACGGTCCGCGAAGTGTTGCCGTAGCTCGTCGGACATCCGCTCGGGACCCCAAGCGGGCTCCCAGACGAGACTCCCCTCGACATCGTAGTCGCCGAAGGCTGTTCGAAGCGCTTCCTCCACCCGCGCCGGGAGTTCGCCAGCCATCGGCGAACCCGGGTGGGTGAGCGTGATGTCGACGGAGATCGTGCCGTCGACAACCTGCACCTCGTAGACCAGCCCCAGGTCCACCACGTTGATCCCCTGCTCGCGATCAACGACGTTCTCCCTTAGGACCTCGCGAACCGCTGCTTCAGTGGGATGCATGCGCCGCCTCACCTTCACGTTGCCCCAACTCCACCACGAACCCGAGGTGGATGCGGTCCAACTCACTGGCGAACCGCTCTTCAAGGTAATGCCACAGGGGCCAGACCTGACAGTCGCCATCCCGATCGCATACCGTACCGGACACACAAGGCAGCCGCACCACCTGACTGTTCAGCGCATCCAACACCCGTCCCAACGAGATGTCCTTCGGATCGGAAGCCAGCCGGTACCCGCCGGTGCGCCCCCTCTGGGCCACCACGATCCCCGCCTGGCGAAGGTCCATCAGGATCTTGCGCAGGAAGGCCTCGGGCACGTAGTGCCGGTCGGCCAACGCTCGGGCGGAATGGTATCGATCGGGCTCGGCGGCCATTTCGTAGAGAACACGGACACCGTAATCAGTGCGTTTCGTGAGCGTCATAGCTCCCATTGTATGCCCTTCATCGTGCGCGCTCCACGAACCGGCGCGCCTCCGCCCGGCCCCAACCGTCGGCAGCCTCGACCGCCTCCACACGATCCGCGGGTTGCACACGGTGTCGCCCCAGGACGTCGTCAAGGCCCTCGGCAATGGCCGGAAACGAGATCCTCTCCTCGAGGAACGCCGCCACCAACACCTCGTCAGCGGCGTTGGCCACCGCGGGTGCTGTGCCTCCGGTCGTGCCCGCCTCGAGCACGGTGTGAAAGGCCGGGTACCGATCAGGCGGCATCGGCGCAAGGTCGAGCGACTGCCCCCCGAGCGGAAGCCGAGCCGGAGGCTGCCCAAGCCGCGCCGGGTGCGTGAGAGCGTAGCGGATGGGGATACGCATGTCGTGGGGCCCTAGCTGCGCCAGTACTGTGCCATCCACGAGTTCCACGAGCGCGTGGATGATCGATTGGGGATGGAGCAGAACATCGATCTTCGCCCAATCCTCGGCGAACAGGTGGTACGCCTCGATCACCTCAAACGCCTTGTTGACAAGCGTAGCCGAATCCACCGTGATCCGCGGCCCCATCTGCCACGTGGGGTGAGCGAGCGCTTGCGCGGCGGTCACCTGGGCCAGCGCCGCCGGGGGAAGATCCCGGAATGCGCCGCCCGACGCCGTGATCCACAGGCGTTCCACCTCCGACCGCTCAACCCCCTGGAGCAGTTGGAAGAGCGCTGCGTGCTCGGAATCAACGGGGATGATAGCCTCCGGATCAGGGCCAAGCGCGCGTACGAGTTCGCCGCCCACCACAAGCGACTCCTTGTTGGCAAGCCCCAGCAGCTTCCCCGCTCCGAGCGCGGCCAGGGTCGCCCGCAGACCCGCTGCACCCACCACCGCGTTCAGCACGAGGTCGACGTCGTCACGACGGGTTAGCTGCTCGAGCCCCGAGGGACCGTGTACCACCTCGACATCTCCAGGAAGTAGGGTTCGTATCGCCCGGGCTTCGTCGGGGCCGCCCACACCCACCGCGCGTGCCCCCAGCTCACGAGCAGCGGCAGCCAACGGTTCCACGCGGGTCCCCGCGGCCAATGCGGTCACAGATAGAGGATAGCCTTCGGCTTTCAGCGTGCGGAGGACGTCCAGCGTCTGGACGCCGATCGACCCCGTCGCTCCGAGCAGGGCCAACCGGCGGGCGTTCATGCCGTCGGCTCGGGAGCGAGGTCCTTTAGCAGCCCGTCAAGCTCCTTGCCGTCGATCGTCTCCCGGCTAAGGAGTTCCTCGGCCAACCGATCCAACCGCGCCCGGTTGCGCGTGAGGAGGTCCTTGGCGCTCTCGTAACTTCGGTCGAGAAGCCCCCGCACCTCCCGGTCGACCGTGGCCGACAACTCCTCGGAGTGCTCGTCGCTGCGCACGAGCTCCTCGCCGAGGAACACGTTCGTTCGCTCGCCGGCAAGGCTGATCGGGCCCAACGCCTCGGACATCCCGAACTCCACGACCATCCGCCGGGCGATCTGCGTGGCCTGCTTGAGGTCATCCTGGGCGCCGGTGGTACGGGAGTTCAGCACGAGTTCCTCGGCCACCCGGCCCCCGAGCAGGGCCGTCAGCCGATCGGCAAGCTCATCCTGGGACATGATGTAGCGATCCTCCTCGGGAAGCTGCAGCGTGAACCCCAGCACGCCGTCACCGCGGGGAACGATGGAGATCTTGTGGACCGGATCCGTGTGCGGGAGCAACCACCCCAGAAGGGCGTGCCCCGCCTCGTGGTAGGCGATGTGCTGCTTCTCCCGCTCAGTGATGAACAAGCCCCGTCGGCGCAGCCCGGTGAGCACGCGGTCCAGCGCCTCGTCGAAGTCCGTCGCCTCGATCTGTTCCTTGCGCGACCGCGCAGCCAGAAGCGCGGCTTCGTTACACAGGTTCTCGATGTCGGCACCCACAAACCCGGGCGTGCGACGCGCCAGACGACCAAGATCCACATCCGGACCCAGCTTCTTCGTGCGCGTGTGAATCTTGAGGATGGCCTCCCGGCCGTGAAGGTCGGGCCGCGGAACGACGATCTTCCGGTCGAACCTCCCCGGGCGCAGCAGTGCCTGGTCGAGAACGTCGGGGCGGTTCGTGGCCGCCAGCACGATGACCCCCGCGTTGTGCTCGAACCCGTCCATCTCCCCGAGAAGCTGGTTCAGCGTTTGCTCACGCTCATCGTGACCGCCACCCAAACCGGCACCGCGCTTCCGGCCCACCGCATCGATCTCGTCGATGAACACGATGCACGGAGCGCTCGCCTTGGCCTTCTGGAACATGTCCCGCACGCGAGCGGCGCCCACACCCACGAACATCTCCACGAAATCCGAGCCCGTGATCGAGAAGAAGGGCACACTGGCCTCGCCGGCGATGGCCCGGGCGATGAGCGTCTTACCCGTACCAGGGGGGCCCACGAGCAACACGCCCTTGGGGATCTGCGCCCCCAACTGCACGAACTGCGACGGTTCACGCAGGTACTCGACGATCTCCCGTATCTCGTCGATGACCTCGTTGATCCCCGCCACGTCCTTGAACGAGATCTTCGTGAACTCCTTGCTCGCCAAGCGGGCACGGGACTGCCCGAACTGGAGCGCCCCGCCTCCCTGCTGCATGCGGCGCATCATGAACATCCAGAAGGCGATGATCAGGGCCACGGGCAGCATGTACATGAGCGCTGTAAGGAGCCACGTCCCCTCAGCGGCGGGCTTGAACGTGACGGACACCCCTCGCTCTTCGAGCTTCGACGTGAGTTCAGCCCACACGGGGGAACCCTCGGCCGGCCCTTCGGTGACGAATTCCTCACCCGTTGTGAGTTCGCCAGTCACTCGGCTGCCGCGGATCTCCACGCGCACCACCTCGTCGGAACGGATGCGTGCCAAGAGGTTAGAGTACGAAAGCGTTGTGGGCCCGCGCTCAACACTGGGCCAGAATTGCTGAGCCAGGATGAGGCCGAGCACCAGCACCACCAGCATGAAAGCTATGGTGCGGAGGTTCCGCTGTGCAGGGGGCCTTCCATTCATCAGTTTCTCCAATGGCGATTGTACCCATGCGACCAGCGCGCGCAACCGTTCCTTTCCCCATTCATGGCCTGCCTGTACAATGCGGTCTATGCTGCACAAGCTGCTACGCTTGGCGCTCCTCACCCTGATCTTGAGTGGACTGGTCGGTGCCGTTCATGCGGAGCCGTTGCGCCTCGATCCCGTGCTGCGCGCCCTGGCCTCCCCGGAGTACCGGCTGCTCGTGACGCCAGAACATCTCGTTCACAGAGTTCCCCTTGCGTGGGACGACGATCGCCTCCCCCCGGCGCACGTCACCCCTGAGCCCGTCACAATCCCCGTTCGGCCGTGGGACGAGGCCCAGGTGGGCGTGCTCGTCCGCACGGACCGTTCGTACAGCGGACCGCTTCCCGGCCTCAGGGTTCAAGCACGCCACGACACGATCATCACCGGACTGGCTTCGGTAACGCGGCTCGAGGAACTCGCCGCCCATCCGGCGGTCGTGTTCGTGGAAGCCGCCCGCCCTGTCCAGCCGCTTCTTGACGTCTCCGTGCCCGAGGTGCGGGGCGAGGCTGCCTGGACCGGACCCCGCGGGACCACCGGGGAGGGCGTCATCGTGGGCGTCGTGGATACAGGCATCGACGTTACACATCCTGACGTTCGGGTGGACCGGTCCGACGACGGGTTCGCCGAGGGAAGCCGCATCCTCACCCTGTGGGACCAGACGCTGACCGCCGACGGCAGCGCAGCCTGGTACAACTACACGTACGGTCGCGTGTACGCCCGAAGCCGTATCGAGGCCAGCCTCGCGGGCAGTCCCCTCCCCACCGTCGATACGCACGGTCATGGAACCCATGTGGCGAGCATTGCCGCCGGAGGGGGAAGAGCGGGATACACCGGTGTCGCTCCGGACGCTGAGCTGGTCATCGTGAAGACCACCTTTTACACCGACGGGGTGGTGGACGGCGTGGCGTTCGTGTTCAAGGTGGCCGACCAGACAGGCCTCCCCGCCGTGGTCAACCTGTCCCTCGGTGGCCACAGCGGCCCCCATGACGGCACTTCGAACTTTGAACGGGCCATCGACGCACTCGTCGACCGCCCGGGCAGAGCGGTCGTCGTCGCCGCGGGCAACGAAGGCAACGACAAGATTCACGTCGGCGGAGACGTCGAGACAGCCATCACCTGGCGGCTCAGCACCAAGGGGAGCAACGTGCCTGTGGAGTTCTGGCACGACGGCGATGCCCACTTCAGCGTGACGGTCACCGCCCCCGGCGGGGAAACGACCACCGCGCACCCCGGCGAGGCGAGGTCCATGTGGACCCCCTCGGGGAATCTGTGGCTTGAGAACCCCACCGGCCGGGACATCCGCAACAACGACAAAGTGGTGTATC
>PUMK01000052.1 GCA_003551325.1 Candidatus Acetothermia bacterium
GGTGCGCCGTCAGAAGCCGGAGGTGTGTAGTCGGTGGAAGTCCGATACAGGGAAGGGTTAGCGACTCACCCTGACCCCGAGTCATGCGTCGGTACTCGCGAGGGTATGGGCGAAGCGTTGACAGGGGCAGATGCGAGCCGGGTATTGAGCCGTGAAATCACCGATACTTCAGGGTGCCCCCGTTGTCAGGCTGTGCGAGGGGCAACACTGGGCGCACCGCTAGCGCGAGGTGCGTTCCCGGACCCTGCGCGGTCAGAGACCCCGAGCGAACATCGAAGCACACCTTGCGGAAGACGGGAGGTCCCGTGGTCGGCCGTTGGAGATGGTCTGACGGTCCGCACCGTGAATCCCAAGGGAGCACGACGGTGATGAACGGCCACGGGAAGTCGGACCGTCCCATACTACCGAGGAAGCTTCCGAACGAGGGCGGTGGTGCGCCACTGTTTGAGGAGGAAGTGGAGGGAAGGGGACGGGCCAAGGGGAATCCGGTCCAGCAAACCAGGGACCGTACGCAGAGGCGGGAGCCCCTGCAACATGCGCTGGAGCGGATACGGCAGGCAGCAGACGGGGATAGCGAGGCGCAGTTCACCGCACTGTGGCACCACGTGTACAACGTCGATCGACTGCGGGAGGCGTTCCTGAGTCTGAAAAGGGGAAGCGCCCCCGGAGTGGACGAGGTAACGTGGAAGGGGTACGCCGAGGATCTGGAGGAGAATCTGAAGGATCTTTCGGCGAGGCTCAAGCGCGGTGCGTACCGAGCAAAGCCGGTCCGTCGGGTGCACATCCCCAAGCGGGATGGCAGACAGCGGGAGATCGGGGTCACGGCGCTGGAGGATAAGATCGTCCAGCGAGCGACCGTGGAAGTGCTCAACGCTGTATACGAGGTCGACTTCCTTGGGTTCTCCTACGGGTCCCGGCCGGGGCGCAGTGCGCATAACGCGCTGGATGCGCTGTCGGTGGGGATCTCGAGGAAGAAGGTGAACTGGATCCTCGACGCCGACATTCGTGGGTTCTTCGATACCATCGACCACGAGTGGCTGGTGAAGTTCGTCGAGCATCGGATCGCGGACAAGCGCGTGGTCAGGCACATCAGAAAGTGGTTGAAAGCTGGCGTACTGGAGGACGGGAAGTACACGGTGAAGGAAGAGGGGACCCCGCAAGGGGCAAGTGTCAGCCCCCTGATGGCTAACGTCTACCTTCACTACGTGTTCGACTTGTGGATCCAGTGGTGGCGGAAGCAGAGAGCGCAAGGCGACGTCATTGTGGTGCGTTATCTGGATGACTGTGTTGTCGGCTTCCAATACCGAAAAGATGCCGAGCGGTTCCTGCGTGAACTACGGGAGAGGCTCTCGAAGTTCAACCTTGAACTGCATCCCGGGAAGACCCGGTTGATCGAGTTCGGTCGCTTTGCAGTGGCGAACCGCGAGCGCCGGGGGAAGGGGAAACCTGAGACATTCGACTTTCTGGGGCTGACACATATCTGTGGCAGAACCAGGAACGGCAAGTTTCAGGTGGTGCGGCAGACGAAGGTCGAGCGGATGCGCGGTAAGCTCAAAGAGCTAAAAGGTGAGCTCAAGCGGCGCATGCATCTTCCCGTGCCTGTAGTAGGCCAGTGGCTGACGTCCGTCGTCGTGGGGCACTACCGATACTACGGGGTGCCAGGTAACCAACACGCGCTGAAGCAGTTTCGCTTCCAGGTGGGCCGGCTGTGGTACCGTTCGCTGAGGCGGAGGAGCCAGAGAAGTCGTGTCACTTGGGAACGGATGCGGCCGCTTATTCGACGGTGGCTGCCCAGTCCGCGGATCATGCATCCTTACCCCAATCAGCGCCTGTACGTCTTTACCTGAGGCAAGAGCCCAGTGCGCTCGCCGCGCTCGCTGGGATCTGTGCGGGGGGCGCCGGGTAACCGGCGTCCCTACCGCGACGCCATGTGCCACATGCCACAGCTTATCGACGCACCCGCTCACGGCGAGATTGCTCCAGGATACCCGTCGGAGCAATGCCCAGCCCACGCCATGAACTGTGGGACCACCGTCGGGCGATATTCACACGGGCTGCTAGTCAACGTTCATGCTGGGCGCACAAGGAAGAGGGGGCGCGTGACCTCGCCCCCCGCTTCTTGTTGTTCAACACACCTCAGGCTACTTCGCCTTCGGCTTGTTCGGGGCCTTGGGCTTCTTCGGTCCACCCATGGCTGGTCCCCTCCCTGCCAGGCGTTCTCTGCCCAGCAAGCGGAGCGTAGGGCGCGGCCCCCCAAAGGTCAAGAGGCGGCGTGAGGACATTTGTCGCACCTTTCCGTGGGGAATTCCGCCGTTCACGATGCCGCATCATTCCCAATGCGAAGGGAGCGACCCGACATGCCCCAATCGGCGGGGCACGGGGAACCTAACGATCCAAGCGCGTGTCCGACGAGCGCCAGGCAATAGCCGCCAACTGACCAAAGGCCAGACCGCCGTCACCGGGCGGTACCTTGCGATGCGCGATAAAGCGCAGGCCTGCTTGTTCCACTTCACGCCGCACCGCCCAGGCAACGGCGTCGTTCACCGCCACGCCACCGGTAAGACCGACCACAGGCACACCCTGAACCCGTGCAGCTTCGATCGCCATGCACGCCAAGCCCTGTCCCAAAGCTTGTTGCGCCGTCGCCGCAAGGTCGGCTACGCTCACGCCCTTGTTCCGAAGTCCGGCGAGTTGGCGGAAGAGGTCGACCGTGTCCAGGAGCTCCCGGCCGGATCCCAACCCCCGGGTGATCGGAACTTCGTGTGGCCGACCCGCAGCGGCCACGGCCTCCAAGCGCATGGCCGGTTCGCCCTCGTAGGTCCTCGTTGCGCACAGCCCAAGCCAAGCGGCCACCGCATCCAGGAACCGCCCCGCGCTCGTGGTCGGCGGCGTGTTCACACCCGCCTGAAGCTGAAAGCGTACGGCTTCCCGTTCATCGGCACCTAGGCCAGAACCGGCAAGGTCGCGTCCCGCAGCGGCAAGGTACGAAGCCGCCATCCGTCCGGGCCGCCGGGCCGCGAGGTCACCTCCCGGTAGGGGAACCTCCATCAGCGAACCCGTCCGCTCCCACCTGCCGTCCTTCCATGCGATGATCTCGCCGCCCCACGCCCCCCCATCGTCCCCGTACCCGTAACCGTCGACGGCCACACCCACAAGCTCGTGCACTCCCCACTCCGCCGCCAACCCCGCCACATGGGCCACGTGGTGCTGAACGGGAACCGCATCGCCCAGTTCACCGGCCAGGCGGACGGTGTTGAACCCTGGATGGAGGTCGCAGATCACCTGAATCGGCGCGGGAACCCCGGCAATACGCCTCAGGTGGGCGATCGCCTCCTCCAGGAAGTCCAAGGTCTCCAGATGATCGGTATCACCGATGTGCTGGGAGAGGTGTACCTTGCCCTTGTGGTAGAGGGCGAAGGCCACGTTGAGCTCTCCCCCAAGGGCAAGAAGCGGCGCTTCCCCGAGGTCGACCGGGATCGGTTCGGGGACCCACCCCCGGGAGCGCCGCAGGAACACCGGCGTACCGCCGGCCATGCGCATCACCGAGTCATCGCACCGGGCCACGATACGGCGGTCATGAAGAAGCACACCGTCGACCACGTCCCCGAGGTCGCGCAGGATCTCCTCCTCGGTAACAGCCATGGGCAATCCGGGGTAGTTGCCGCTTGTCATCACGAGCGGCGCATCAACACGTTTCAGGAGAAGGTGATGAAGCCCCGTATAGGGGAGCATCACACCCACGGTGTGCAGTCCCGGCGCCACCGCGGGAGCGAGCGCCCCCGGCTTCAACCGCACCGCCACGATCGGACGACGCGCAGAGCGAAGCAGCGCCCATTCCTCGTTGAGCGGCTCACAGAACGCTTCCAACGTTTCGGGCAGGGCCATCACCGCCATCGGCTGCCCCGGCCGTGCCAGACGCCGTCGGAGTTCGGCGACGGCATCCACATCGGTGGCCCGGCATGCCAGGTGCGTGCCCCCGATCCCCTTCACCGCAACGATCTTCCCCGCGCGGAGCGCTTCGACTGCGCCCGCCAGCGGCGAGCCTTCGGGGGTGTCCCCCGCCTCCGTATACGACAGACGAGGCCCGCAGTCGGGGCAGGCGATGGTCTGGGCATGGTACCGGCGATCGAGAGGATCCTTGTAGGCGCGAGCGCACGCCGGACACATGGGGAAGTCCTCCATCGACGTGGCCGGCCGATCGTAGGGAAGCCCTTCGATCACCGTGAACCGAGGGCCGCAGTCTGTGCAGCTCGTGGCCCAGTAATCGCAATACCGGCTCTCAGGGTTCTCGATATCGTGGAGGCATGGGTCGCAGGTGGCGACATCCGGAGGGAGCGTTCCTCCCCCACTTCCATCCCCCGCAGAAGGGATGATGGAGAAGGCCGTCTCCCCGTTGGGCGCGATGGCCTCGACGAGCACAGTCTCGATCGCCGCAAGGGGCGGTGCTTCTTCCCGAAGCGCCACCACAAAGCCCTCCACAGCCCCGGCTTCTCCCTCAACCTCGATCTCCACACCCGCGTCCCCGAGGTTCCTCACATGACCGGCGAGACCGCGCCCTACCGCGATCCGATACACAAACGGGCGGAAACCGACGCCCTGAACTGTGCCGTTAACCCTGATCCATAGCCGTTTTCCCATGAGCCCACGGATTATACGCCACGCTCCCCTCATCGCTCCCCGTATCCAGCACCCCCGCCGCACAGGATGCATGTCCTTGTCCTCAGTGACGCTGGCGGTTGCCCCCGGTGTACCGCGGGACGCTAATAGGGAGCCATGGTCTCGGCCGAAATCGACGTGCGTGTGTTGAAGGCGAACTTCGAGCGCTTGCGAGCCCGGATACCCGAGGGCTGCGCCATCATGGCCGTGGTGAAGGAGGATGCCTACGGCCACGGTCTCGTCCGCACCGCACGCGCGGGTGCCGGTTTCGTGGATTGGTTTGGCGTGGCCAGCGCCGCCGAAGGGCGAGCCCTGCGACGGGCTGGCCTCGATCAGGAGGTTTTCATCATGCTGCCTCCGGTCGGGCGAGCCATGATCGAGGCCATCCGCGAAGGCTTCCACATTCCCGTCGGTGATATGGGCATGCTCGAGGAGATCCCCACGGCCGCCCGACGGGCCCGCCGTCCGGCACGTGTGCACCTCGAGGTGGACACGGGTATGGGTCGTTTCGGGCTCCTCCCGGAGGAAGCTGAGCGCGCTCTTGGTCGCCTATCGGGCGACCGTCTGCTGGAGCTTGTCGGCGTGTACTCCCACCTCTCCTCGGCTCACGCCCCGGCCCACGACGACGTGGCGTTCACGCGGGCCCAGGTGTGGTGGTTCCGGAAGCTCCTCGAGACGTGGACGATCGATGGCGAGCGGGTGCCGTGGCGCCACCTGGCGAACTCCGCAGCCGCTCTGGCCTTCCACGAGGGTACGGCCCCGCCCCTCAACATGGTGCGTGTGGGCATCGCCATCTACGGATACCCGGACGTCCCTTGCCAACCACCCCTTGACGTTGAGCCGGCGGCGCGGGTGTGGACACGCATTGCCGCCGTGCGCACCCTGCCCAGCGGGTGGCCTGTAGGGTACGAACGCCGTTATGTAACCGCAGAACCCCGCCGGGTGGCCATCCTCACCGCGGGGTACGGAGATGGGCTGAGACCTGAGTTCGGTCGGGTGGCGATCCACGAGCAGGAGGTCCCGCTGCTTGGGAAGCTGGGCATGGACACCGTCGCCGCGGACATCACCGGTCTTTCGAACGTGCGCCGGGGAGACGAAGCCGTGCTGTTCGGCCCAGGCGTCAACGGCCTTGAGCCTCGGGTCTGCCCGCTTCTCGTGCCGGTGCTCCTTTCGGCGCGTCGGACGTGGGTGGGGACGGTCCGCACTCAGACAGCTCATCCACGCTCAACGACACCGCAGCGAGTTCCTTCCCCTCCACAATATCCACACGCGCTCCACAGCTAGGACATGCCAACGACGGAATGTTCATGTGCCATGCCTCTTCAGGAGCCAGCCGCTCCGCAGCACCATCGTAGGAACAGCTGCGGCAACGCACCCGGGTGCGCACAACCTCGAACGCGAGCTCCGACCCGCGAAGCGGCGTGTCCTCGCTGAGAATGCGCCACGCTTCCTTGATCGCCTCCTCGGAGAGGATCACGAGCTCACCTTTGCGAACATGCACGGTACGCACCATCCCATCGACCGGGTGCGTGCGCAGGTGCTCAACAAGCGCCTCCAGAAGTCCGTATGCCAGGGAATACTCGTGCATACAACCAGTGTACGAACCGGGGTCAGGTCGTGCACGATCACAGCCCTTGCTGGGAGGCGGGTCGCCTCACCCCAGCGAAACCCTTTACCCACCGGGTGTGTAGAATATCATGGAGCGATCGGTAACCAAGGAGGTCGGTACGCGTGCGGACGACAGCATGGCTCGTAGCATTGTTTGCGGGGATCGCGCTTCTGGGTACGGCAGCACCACAGCTAGAACTCGTTGAAGTGCGTTACGAGTTCGGCGAGGTGGTCGACGGCATCTACGTCATGCAGACCTTCACCATCACCAACACGGGTGACGAGGTGCTCAGGTTCACCGAGGAACCGATCGGTCGCATCGAGGATCCGCCGAGCCTGTGCCCCTGCGTGGAGGGAACCTTGCCTGCGCGCACGCTGGAGCCGGGCGGCTCGCTTGAGATGCTCGTCACCTTCGAGTCCACCGGGTACGCTGGCCAAGAGCTCACCCTGCTCGCTGAGATCCACAGCAACGACCCCCAGAACCCCATCGTCAACGCGCGCCTCAAAGGTGCGGTCCTTCCCCGTGAGGCTCACCAAGGAAGCGCCTACCAGCTCTACCGCGGTCTGCGGTTGGTGGTCGACCTGCGGGAGCCCGACGCACTTGAGGACGGCAAGATTGTGGGATCGATGAACATCCCCTACGCGGAGCTGCCCGAGCTGCTCGACACGCTACCCAAGGACATCGTGTACTACCTGTACGATGACGACGGCTCCAAGGCTGCGGAGGCGGCGCAGAAGATGCAAGACGCCGGCTTCATCGGCGCGATGTCGATCAGCGGCGGACTCGTCGGCTGGTGGGATGCGGTGGGCGACCTTCTGTTCCAGCGCCCCGATGGTCAGGCTCCTACACCGCCATCAGGGACGCCCCACACCGGGCGCTATGCCACTACCCCCAACCGTGTGCTGCGTTCGTACAACCTCATCGTGGACATCCGCACGGAGGAATCGTTCGCTGAGGGGCACATCCCCGGAGCGCTGCACATGCCTGCCGAGGAGGTCTTGGCGTGGGCCGCACAGGTCCCCGGCCTGGATCAACTCCCGTCCAACGCTGATGTCAAGATCTGGGTCGTCGATGACGGTACGGGCGATGCCTGCCGCCTGGCGGAGGAACTGCAGGCTGAGGGCTTCACAACGGCACTGAGCGTGCTCGGCGGGTTCGAGCAGTGGGAGCTACGTTATGAAAGTTGGTAAGGGCGGCGACCTGACCCCGGTTACCCAAGGAGGATACCTGTGTTGAGGAAGATCACGCTAGCCATGCTGCTGGTACTTGTGCCCCTGGTGGGCGTGGCAACGCCCAGACTCACGGTCGACCGCGAACTCTACGAAGCGGGAGAGGTTGTCCAGGGCGTGTTTGTCGATCATACGTTCGTACTGCGCAACAGCGGTACGTCCACGCTCCAGATCCAAAGCGTGCGGGTCAACTACCCCTGCTGCGCCACGCTCAACCCCAGGCTCGCCAACACCAGGCTGGCACCGGGGGACTCCACGGAACTCAACGTACGGTTCCGCACAGCCGGCTACGCCTCACGTCGTCAACCGATCGACGTGGTGACCACCGTCAGCGCGGGCACCACCCAAGTGTCGTTCACACTCAGGGTCTACGTGCGGGCTACCGAAGCGGACATCCAGCACCGCACACCTACAGAGCTCCCCTCCGACATCGCCCGGTCACCCCGGGATCTCTCCAACGCCTTCTACCTCCTGATCGACGTGCGGGACCAGCGGGACTACCGTTCGGGTCACCTATTGGGGGCGCTGAACATCCCCAGTACCGAGCTCGTGCAACGGGTCGATGACCTGCCGCGGAACAAGCCCATCTACGTCTACGACGATACCGGTGCGTGGTCCACACAAGCGGTGAACACACTCCGCGCTCACGGCATCGATGCCCGGGCGATCGCCGGGGGCCTTGTGCGCTGGCAAGAGGACCTCGGGCAGTCGCTCTTCAACTGGAGCAACGTGATCTCGATCCCCACCCCGCGTGGCACCCCCTACAGCGGGTCCAACGCCGTACCCCCCCTCCAGGTGGCCCGGAACCATATGGTGATTCTCGACGTTCGCTCATCCGACGCGTTCGCCCGAGGACACTTGCCCGGCTCGGTGAACGTGGCGCCCGACGAGATCAGCGCATGGGCCCGCTACCTTCCCCAATCGAGGGAGCTTCCCAGCGGTGCGAACCTCACGGTCTGGGTGATCGATGAAGACGGTACCCAAGCATGCTCGCTGGCCCAAGAACTTCGAAACGCGGGCCACGAAAAGGCTTCTTGTGTTGAGGGTGGAATCGACGGGTGGATCGCGGCGTTTGGCCGCTCCCTGTTGTGGGTTCCCTAGACGGGATCACAGCACGGCGGCGCGCCCTGCCCACACGAGCTTACCCCCACCCCACGGCGTGAGCCCCGTGGGGCGGTGGCAAGGCTGCCCGGCCACATCTGGACCGGGCAGCCTCGGCCGGAGGTCAGGCATGCGCGTGGCTAGTCAGCCTTCTCCACACGGATCTCCGTGCCAACCTCCGCTTCCCAGCGGTCCTCGGCACTTCCCCAGTTCACAGCGATGGACAGGGCATCGCGGCTGGAGATGTAGACGAGGTCATCCCCGACGGGGACGTCACCGTACGTGTAGACGAGCGGTACATCGTCCGTGATGTCACCGACGGTAACACGGAGCGTGTCACCAACCGTGAACCCAGCCTCGTCGATCAGGTCACGGTAGATGTTCGACCCTAGGTTTCCGTACTGGTCGATGACCAGCACCTCACCGATGAGGACACCGTCCTCGATGGTGGCAACCCCCATCTCGAGGAGCACCGGATCGGTCACCTCGGGGCCGACCATGGTGACGCTACGGCCGGCAGCAAGATGAGCGGCGGTGGGCGTGAAGATGTCACGGCCGTGGAACGTGTGCGACCGCGGCCCGGGCCGCATGAAGTCCTCGTTCGTGATGTGGTAGATCCCCTTGACCCCTTCCAGGATGAACGGGGTGAAGAGACCGTTGTCCGGACCGACGAAGAACTTGTCGTCCTCCGTATGAACGACGATCGGTCTTCGCTCCGTTCCCACACCCGGATCGACGACCGCCACGAACACGGTACCTGAGGGGAACTCACGCGCCGCGGCGCGGAGAATCTCGATAGCGTCAGGCCCGAGCTGGAAGGGCGGAACGTCGTGCGTCAGGTCAACAAGCGTGGCCTCGGGGAAGATGGAAAGGGCCACACCCTTCACCGCACCCACGTAGAAGTCGCTCGTCCCCCAGTCGGTGTAGAACACCATGATGCCATTGGTATCCCGTTGTGCTGGGCTGCGGGCCGCTGCCATCGGGGCGGTGAGCACCACGCCCAAGGCTACGACGACGAGCAACATCGCCAGTCGCTGTCCAGTCTTCTTCGCTACTCCCATCAACAACCTCCTCCAAGCGGCTGATTGGGGGCACTAAGGCACCCCACAGAACCCTAGCATGTTGTGGTTCCTCATGACAAACATTCGAAATCCCGTCGACAGGCCGATCGCAGCATCGCCTGTCACCCGGAGCCTCATCACGCCGAGTCCCACCAGCCCTGGTCACCGCTCTCCCACGCACACCAAGCCACTCATCGCTTGCAGGAGGCGCGTACAGCGACGATCATAGACCCCGAAAGCGCGGGGCGCTCGCCAACGCTGGACCCGCGTTCGTGTCTTTCAAAGGGGGATAGGTGAAGCGGACTACTTGGTGCGCACTGCTCATCATGATGCTCTCCCTGACACCGGTGGCCTTCTCCAACACGGACACCGGCGTCGAGGCGTTGTACTTCTACGAACTCGGCTGCCCCGACTGCGCCTTCATCGAGGACGTCCTCGCTGACCTCCGTGCTGACTACCCAGAGTTCACCGTCACCAAGCACGACATCCACGCACCCATGGGGCGCAGCCTGCTCCAGCGGCTCCTGTCGGCCTACGACGCCGATTTGGGCCCCGTACCCATGGTGTTCGTCGGGGACGTGGCTATGGTGGGGACGATGTTCTACGGCCTCGACGACGAACCGCAAGCTTACCGCGGACCGGCGCAGGGAATCGCTCTGGAACGGGCTGTGGATCGGGCCGTGGCGGACGACGCCCCATCGCCGCTTACGCACCTTCCCGATACGGCCACGGACCTGATCCTGTTCGTGCGCCCAGGGGAACCCGACAGCGACCAGCTGGAGGCCCTGGCCACGGAGCTGGTGGAACGCTTCCCCCAACTGGGCGTTCAGCGCCTCGACATCACCGATCCGGATAACGAACGCACCTTCAGCCGCCTGCAGCGGATGCACGAGGCGCCAGGGGATCCGCCCGCGTTGTTCGTGGGGGATACGGCACTCGTGGACGGCAAGCTGTACGTTGGCCGGCAGGCACCGCAGACGTTCGCGTTCACGGAGGACGACCGGGAGCGTCTGGAAGCGCAGATCACCCGCGCCGTGGA
>PUMK01000031.1 GCA_003551325.1 Candidatus Acetothermia bacterium
CGCCTCGCCTGCGGCCCTTGCAGTGCATCCGTCGCCGGCCTCGTCTCCACAGCACCGGGAATAGTTCTAGGTGGAGATCTAGTTCTAAGTTCTGAGTTCGAGGTGCTAGGGGAAGGGCAGGTGATGCTGGCGCTCCTCGGCGTGGTTCCGGTCAAGGTGACCGACGAAGGCGGCCCCATCTCCACCGGAGACCTCCTCATCGTCTCCTCTACCCCCGGATATGCGATGCGCTGGGACCTGGACACGGGAGGGTTCTGTGGCTTGGTAGGCAAGGCCCTGGAGCCTCACGAGCAAGGCGAGGGCATGATCGAGGTGCTGCTGACGCGGTAGCGGCGTGAACTGGCGCGACATCATCGAGGCCGAACACCGGCGGACCCTCAAGATAGCCCAGGGCAACCATCCGGACTCAGTGGCGGTGCTGGCGTTCAGCGATCATTTTCTGCGGGCGTCGCCGACTGATATAACTACTCTGGTTTCCGGAGCTTGTGGGTCCAGCCTGTTGAACTGCGCGGGAGGTGCGGTAGTCCCCCCGCAACGCGGCAGTTCGGAAGACCACGAACTCCAACTCCAACAGCATTCCAGCGATTCTGGCAAAGCCATTTCACGAAAATTTCACGTTTCTTTGACGCTCCGGATCTAGGGTGGTCCATGGCGGGCCAAATGGAGATCGGTGGGAGACGTCAGGCAACGTTCGTCCTGCGCATGTGGGTGGAGGGTCCCAGCCCTGCTCCAGGAGGGAAGGTCCTCTGGCGCGGCGTAATCGAGCACATTCAGAACGGCGACCACCGGGCCTTCCAAGAGCTCGACGTCGCGCTTGGCTTCATCGAGAAGAGACTCAAGTCTGAGACCGAACCCGAGGCCCGAGGGATGTGAGTGCAGTAGTGAACTGGGCACAAAGGACGATCCACGGAATGGGGAATGGGGAGTGGGACAGGTAGAGGTGCACACGTCCCTAAGGGAGGCTGTCATGCGCAGGAAGATGTTGGTTTTGGCGGGATTGGTTGTGGTTGTCGGGACGGGGCTGGCAGTCCATGCGGGGCCAGGACTCGACATCACCCGCGAGGTCATGGAGGGCTATCTCGACCCGAACGAACCTGGTGCCCTGCACAACTACGCCTACGTCACCGATGACGTGCTGTTCATCGACATGCTCACAGGCCGACCGTGGGCCACCAACAGGGCCGAGCTGGAGGAGGCCTTCCACTACCTCTACAACGTGGCGTTCCATGCTCATGCTGGCGATGGAAACCTCCTCGTCGGCAACGGCGTGGCCGTCTACGAGTGGACACTGGTCGGGAGGCACATCGGCGAGTTTGCCGGGATCCCGCCCAGCGGCCGGGAGGTACGGCTGCCCATGGTGGCCGTCTACGAACTGGAAGACCAACCGCCTTACCGGATCGAGAGGGCACGGATCTACATGAAGACGGGCCTTCTGTTGGAGCCGCTGCCAGTGGGCCCCATTGATGATGATCTCGCCGCGCTTGTCAGGGGCAACACCGCGTTTGCCCTGGCCCTCTTCGAGCGGATACGCTCTCAGGAGGGGAACTTGGTCTTCTCCCCCTTCAGCATATCCACTGCGCTGGGGATGACCTACGCTGGCGCCCGGGGAGAGACGGCACGCGAGATGATGCAGGTTCTGCGGTTCTACCTGCCCGAGCAGCAACTCCACACCGCCTTTGGTGACCTACTCAGCCAGTTCGACGCAACGGACAAAGCCTACGAGCTGACCATCGCCAACGCCCTATGGGGCCAAAAGGGCTACGGGTTCCTGGACTCGTTCCTTGAGCTTGTGGAGCTGCATTACGGGGCCGCCCTCCGCGAGGTCGACTTCAAGGATGCCGCCGAGGCCGCTCGCCTGGCAATCAACGACTGGGTCTCGCAGAAGACGCGCGGGTTGATCCCCGAACTCATCACGGAAGAGGATGTGGACCAGTTCACGCGGCTGGTGCTGGTCAACGCGATTTACTTCTACGGTGACTGGGCACTGCAGTTCAATCCTGACCTCACTATGGACGACGACTTCCACCTCTCGGCCGACGAGACGGTGGAGGTCCCGATGATGCAGCAGATGGCCACGTTCGGCTACGCCGAGTTCGAGGACCTGCAGGTCCTCGAGCTTCCCTATGAAGGGGATGACCTCTCCATGGTGGTGCTCCTTCCCAAGCCTGAGGTGCCCTTGTCGGTGCTGGAGGAGCGGCTGACCTTGGAGAACCTGGATACCTGGCTGCGCGAGCTATGGGGTACTGAGGTCCGGGTGTACCTGCCTAAGTTCACTATGCGTACCCGACTGGAGCTTCAGGACGTGCTCGCCGAGATGGGCATGCCCTTGGCGTTCTCCGGTCGCACTGATCCTGCGACCAGCCAACTGGTGGATGCAGATTTCTCCGGGCTGACTGGCGAACGCGATCTGTGCGTGAGCAAGGTCATCCACGAGGCGTTCATCGAGGTGGACGAAGAGGGGACCGAGGCCGCCGCGGCCACTGCGGTCATCGTCCTCGCGCCGGTCCGGATGCCGCGACCTCCAATCGAGTTCCGTGCCGACCGACCGTTTCTCTTCCTGTTGCGCCACCAGCCAACCGGCAGCGTCCTGTTCTTTGGACGTGTAAAGGACCCTCGGTGAACACGACAGCAGCCGCGCAAAACGTGATGCGTACAACGCCCAGGCGGATGGGCAGCGAGCGAGGACATGGTGTTTCTAGGTGGGCAGAGTGGGAGACGGAGCCCAAGACAACAGCATGTCTGCCGTGGGCCGTCGGTCAGCTCAAGCAGGCTGAAGAGAGGACCCGAAAGACCGTGACGGGAGGCCTGGTGAAGGCGAAAGGAGGTTACCGGAGAGGGCGGAGCTGGATGGCTAGACGATACCTTAAAAAGAGTGAGACACAAGGCACAAGGAGGGATACAGGATGAAGCGCATACAAGAGAGGAAGTCAATTCGACTGGTGGGGCTAGTCATGCTTGCGATGCTGATACTGCCGCTGTTAGGAGGGGCAGAGGAGAGCGCGCCGACTGCAACCCCACAGGCCATCCTGATCGAGGCCCTGCAGGCAAGTGAACCAGGGATGCTCGAGCTGTCCATCGACAAGGGATGCGGTGCAGTCTACGAGCACGATGAGGAAATCCACATCACCGTAAGATCGCAGAACAGCGGTTACCTCTGGTTGGTGAACTTCCCCGCCGACAACGACAAGAAGCCGCACGTAATCTTCCCGAACCAATACCAGCAGGACAACTATATCCAAGGAGGCGTGCAGTATACGATACCCGGCGACGAACTCTTCCCTTTCAGGTATATCGTGGTTCCACCTGATGGTAAAGACATCCTGCTTGCCGTAGTTACCGAGACGTACCGTGAGCTAACAAAGATCGACTTTACAGATATACTCACCGAGCTTGAGGGCACACCCACGCAGGAGGCCCAGGCCCTAGCATCGGCCGTGGCTGTTCTGCCCAGGGAGAACGAAGCGTTCGCCGCTGCGATGTGCTTTTTCTACACCGGGCAGGTCCCTCCCAGCGATGGCTGGGCCCTGTTCATAGGGCACAGCGCTTACCACAGAAACTGGCTCGAAAGCAAACTCTCACTAAGGGGTAGGAATGACACGCGTACTGTCTCGCTCCCCGATCAGGCCTACGGGGTCGCGGACGCGTTCGCCATGGCAGAAGTGCTGTCGGACTCCTTCACCCATCAACGGGTGCTAACAGGAGCTCAAGCTACGTACGAGGCTATACAAAGGGCGATCACCGGATGGTTGGCCCAGGCGCCAGCGGATGCAACCTTGCTGATCTACTACGCGGGACACGGGGTCCATGACTATGATGAAGCTGGAGTCGCTCAGACAGCGCTGGTTTCGTATGACTTGGAACTCATTCACGCTCAGCTGCTGGCTGAATGGTTGACGCAACTGTCGGCGCAGAGGGTGGTCTTCATTGCAGATGCTTCCTTCGGGGGTACCACGACATACCAGCACAAGCGCACGTTCTGGATGCGCGGCGAATGGGTGACCGATTTCCCTCCCCTGACCTGGGGCATGTGTGAACAGCTCGTGGACTACGCGGGTGCGTTTGGCTGGCCTGGGCAACTTGTGGCCATGTCTGCCGCACCCCCTGACGAGGTGGCAGAGGAAAGCGCAGCGTTCAATCATGGGGTGTACACATACCATCTACTGCAAGGCCTGCGTGGAGATGCCGACCTTTACGAGGACTCTGTGATTACAGCTGAAGAACTCCACTTCTACGTGCAGTACATGAGCGACCTGGATCCTCAGTTTGTCCAACTCACTGGACTGCCGGTTGAACTGATGGAGGTGAAGTAGTGGGAAATCCGCCAACCACCTGAAGCGCATGGGCGGAAGCGAGGGGTGCCGTGGAGAGAAGGACAGGCGGAAACTCTTGGAGCGCCATTTCGCGGCTGCAAGCTCCACGGCACCCGGCCGCTGCACCACCCCGGGATGCAGCCCGAGGATGCTCGGATCGCAGCACAGACCGCCGCGACTGCTCGCCGACGGCACGGGAACACGGGTGGGCATATGCGCGCGAAGTGAGATGAGCGGCTCAGGGTTACCGGCGGACCCGGGAACCGCACCGCTGGGAAAGGATCAGAGCAACGGCAGCGGGGACCGGCCACCCTTTGTTGATGTAGGGTGAGCGTGCCCCGGTTTCGGAGGTGATGGGGAATGAGCAAGGCAAGGGTGACCATAGGCCGCTGCATCCGAGGCGTTCTTGTCACAGGAGTGGCTGCTCTGCTGCTGGCGAACTGGGCGCCGGCAGGACAGTCGACCACAGGCACCGGCCGCACGATGAGCGCTCAGCTAGACCGTATCGTGAGCGAGCACAGGAGAAACCCCGCCTTAGGGCAGGCCATCATGGTGGATCAGGGGATCCCGGAAGAAGAAGAGCGTGATCGTATCACTGTTGTGGCACAGGGGTTTCAACTGGACAGGCATACCGTAGAAAGTTACGGGGGGAGCATTCAAGCACGATATAAGCACAATTGGCAAATCGACCTTCCCCTAGACCACGTGGAACTCCTTGCTGCTGAACCCACAGTGGAATACGTACGACTCCCATTGTACGCAAGCACGAACAGCATGACCGCTGAAGCGATGCGAGCGGACCTTGGAGGTGATCTGTACCATGCGCGCGAGGTCCTAGGCCAGGGCGTGAAGGTCGCAATCATCGACATCGGTTTTGCCCGTCTGGACCAGGCGATCGAAGCAGGAGCACTGCCGTCCAACCTGGAGACGCACAATATCGGCGCGGGAAGCCTTGACGGTGGGGGCGAGGCGCATGGCACGCTTGTGGCGGAGATCGTACATGCCATGGCCCCGGAAGCCGAACTCGCGCTCTACCGAATACGGACCGATCAAGAACTGGCCGAAGCTATGCAGGAAGCAGCGGCATGGGGAGCGCACATCATCAATGCCTCGCTGGCCTTTCTAGAAGGGAATTGCTTCCACGATGGCACGGGCCCGATCAGTGAGATCGTCCACGACGCGCGCGACCACCATAGCATCCTATGGGTGAATGCGGCAGGAAACTACGGGGAAGCGCACTACCAGGCGCCGTTCAGCGACACCACCGGAGACGGCTATCACGATGAGGCTATCAGAATGGATTTAGGGGGATGGAATATAGGTGACAGCTTTGGCGTCTACCTGACCTGGGACGACTGGCCACAGAGCACGAACAACTTCGACCTCGTTCTGTACCGCGGCTCCGATATCAAGGTGCATGAGACAGCACTTCTCCAGACGAGGGAAAACCCCGGAGAGCCGGCTGAGCGGTACTGGCATAGGCTAAGCGTTGAACATTTGCCGGATGAGTATGAGATCCGTGTGAAATGGGCAGGCCAGGGCGAGCCGCCCGAAGACATGCCATTCAAGCTGTTCGTCCATCCACCTCTGGTCAGGCTGAGACCTTCTGTCTCCGAAGGAAGCATCCCTGAGCCCGCCTCCTCTCCGGCGGCGTTCACGGTCGGTGCTGTGGCCGCCACAGACTGGGGCTTGGGGCGACCGCAGCGGTACAGCTCTTGGGGCCCCACGTTGGACGGGTTCCACAAGCCGGACCTTCTGGGTCCTGATGCGACTGCGTCCTTCATGGGGGAGCCGTTCGGAGGCACGTCAGCTGCTGCGCCGTTCGTTGCCGGAGCAGCAGCGCTGCTCCTTTCCGAAGATCCACGTCGGAGCCCCGAGGACTTGGGGCGGCTGCTCAAGGAGCGGGCCTGGACCGTGGCTGCTCCCAGGGAACCCCGTGCCGTCGGTGCGGGTCGGTTGCGTCTCGAGGCAGAGGGGCCGAACCTCGTGGTGACCCAGGCGATCGCGCAGCCGTCGACCATTGAGGTCGGGGGACGCGTGGAAGTCCAGGTGACCATTGAGAACCGGGGGACTGAGGACGCTGGCAGATTCCTTATAGCCCTCAGGCGCGAAGGCATTCCACAACCGCTAACAGAGCGACTGCTGTTTGGTCTTGGACAAGGCGAGGAGCAGCACATCGTTCTCAGCTGGGATGTGCCCCAGGACGAGCCGTCCGGTGTCAGGAGTTTCGTTGTGGTAGCCGATCCATATAACTACCTGGATGATATCGACAGAGCCCGTAATACGCGCCCTGTTGGAATCACAGTCACACGGCCAGAGCCCATGTTCGCCGTGACCTCGCTGGCCTTCCCCAGCAGTATTCCTTCGGATGGAAGCAGGGTGGAGGGCACTGTGGAGTTCACCGCACCCACCGACATCGTCAACGCTGTCTTTGACGTTGTGGAGGCCGAGGCGTTCGCTGGGTTCCAGTTCAACCCGAGCCGTGATGCTCTGAGCTACCGCTTCGACGATGAGACTGGGGAAGGATCCTTCCGGTTCTACGTGTCCGCTCACGGCTCCCAGCATATCACGCTGGAACTCACCCTCCACGATCGAGACGGCAACACAACCGAGCCCAAGTCCTTCTCCTTCAACTGCAGGAGGTGACGGAGTGATGTACCTGAGGGGCTGGTGTCTGCATGCAGGATTGGCAGTTGCCTGCTTCGTTGTCCTGATGACAGTAGGGCTTTGCGCACTGGGGCGTACGGGCGCATGGGTGGACGAGGTCATCATCACGGTCGAGGAGGACCCTTCAGTGGCGATCGACAGCCTGCAGGCGGGGGTGAGCGACATCTACGCAGCTCTTGTCACGGATACTGACTTGTACCGCCGTGTGCTCGAGGATCGGGGACTCACCTTCAGAGCAGTTGTCTATGGGTCAAGCGATCTGCGGCTGAACTGCCACGGTCCTGAGTTCGAGGACGGCCGACTAAACCCGTTCTACTCGCAGAAGGTTCGCGAAGCGCTGAACTGGTTGCTCGATCGGCACCACATCGCCGACGAGATTCTTGGCGGGCTAGGATATCCGAAGTGGACACAGTTCGGCACGACGTTCCCGGAACAGGTTGAACGGTATCCGGACATGATCGCCGAGATCGAGGAGCACTACGCGTACGACTTCGATCGGGCCAACCGGCAGATCGCAGCGGGCATGCGAGAACTGGGAGCTCGGCAGATCGGCGGCCAGTACTACTACAACGGCGAGCCGGTGAAGATCATCATCGCCAACCGCACGGACCTGCCCCCCTACCCGGAGGCCGGCGACTACGTGGCTGAACAGCTTAGGACCGTGGGATTCGAGGTTGAGGTCATCTACAGCACTGCCCGTGAACAGGCCGTGCTGCGTGGCCGGCCGATGGGCGAGGGCGCGGCGCAGCTGTTCACCGGGGGTTGGAGGATGCCGGGGGTATCCCGCACGGAGGTTCACAGCTGGGATCAGTTCTACACGCACCGCGTGATGCCCATCGGCCTGTGGACCCACCTCGAGGACGTCATCGTAAACTTCCCCGAGTTCGACGAGGCACAACTGGCGCTCAAGTACTCCGACTACTCCACGATGGAGGAGCGCAAGGCGCTCGTGGAAATCGCCTCCTGGGGCGCCCTGGAGATGTCAAGCTCAATCTGGATCGTGGAGCCCCTGGGGTTCGTCCCCCACGTTGCCGACCTGGCGGTCGCGATCGATGCGGCCAGCGGCATCTCCGAACAGTGGCCGTTTACGCTCCACTGGCACGAGGAAGGCGAGCCAGTCGTTGGCGGCACGGTGAACATGCAGGCCAACCGGATGTTCGTCGAGCCGTGGAACCCGGTGGACGGATCGCCGTTTACCTACGACATGATGGTCACCCGCGACGCCCTCGGTGAGGGCTACACAGGGCACATGACCCACCCGGAGACCGGCTTGAACCACCCGCTGCTTTACGAGCGCGCCGAGGTGTACATGAGGGAAGGCCTGCCCGTGACGGTCACTGAGGACCACCTCGAGCTCTACTTCGAGGAAGAAATCGTGGTGCCTGACCACGCGTGGGCCGATTGGGACCACGAGGAGCAGCAGTTCCTCACCGCGGCGGACCGTGCAGCCAACGACCCGAACTACGAGCAAGTGGCACTGCGGAAGTCGGTGGTCTTCTACCCCGACGACTACTTCGACCGGCCGCTGCACGATGGCAGCACGTACTCCATTGCCGACCACATCCTGGCCGATATCTTCACCTATGAGCGCGGGCGTAAGGATGGGCTGCTGTACGACCCGGCCGTCGCCCCCAGCTTCGAGGCAAGCTTCCTGTACTTCAAGGGTGTGATCGTGTACCACGAGGACACACCGTTTGGCGCGCATGAGTCGGGAGCTCCGCTTGTCGTCGAGTACTACTCGGACGCGTGGTCGCTGGACGCCGAGCAGGCGGTCACTACATGGGCGCCGACCTATGGGACGTATAATTGGTTTGGCTTCTGGCACAAGATTGCCGTCGGGAAGATGGCGGCTGTGGACGGGGAACTGGCGTTCACCGAGGACCGCGCCGAGCAGCTCGGCGTGGAGTGGATGGACTACACCAGGGGGCCGAGCCTGCCCGTGCTCGAGAACTACCTGCAACGAGCGATCCAGACCAACTACATCCCGTACGCGCCAACACTTGGACAGTACATCACCCCTGCCGAGGCGCGTGAGCGCTGGTCGAACCTGGACGCTTTCTTCCAGGAGTACGGCCACTTCTGGGTCGGCAACGGTCCGTTCCGCATCAAGGAGCTGGACGACGGTGCCACGAAATATGTCCACCTGGTCAGGTTCGAGGACTACCCGGACCCAGCCGACAGGTGGCTGCATCATGTATCGTCAGGTGAGCCGCTTCGTTTGCCGCAGGCCGCGTTCACGTTCTCCCCGGACGAACCTGAGGTAGCAACCTTCGTGCGGTTCACCGACGCGTCCCTGACCTCCGACGAGCGCGTGGTGAGCCGACACTGGGACTTCGGCGACGGCCGGTCGTCGACGATTCAGAACCCGAGCCATCGCTACACGAGCGCCGGCACATACACCGTGAAGCTAACGGTCACCGACGACCACGGGGGCACAGACACCACCACCCGGCGGATCACCGTAGCGGCCCGTCCGCCGCAGGCCGCGTTCACGTTCTCCCCGAACGAACCTGGGATAGACCAGACCGTGCGGTTCACCGACACTTCCACTGCTCCCGACGGGCGCGTAGTGCGCCGGCGCTGGGAGTTCGGTGACGGGGGATTGTCAACAACTCAGAGTCCCACCCATCGGTACAGGAGCGCCGGCACATACACCGTGAAGCTAACGGTCACCGACGACCACGGGAACACAGACACCACCACCCGGCGGATCACCGTGGCGCGCCGTCCGCCGCAGGCCGCGTTCACGTTCTCTCCAGATGTACCTGAGATAGACGGCCTTGTGCGCTTCAGGGACACGTCCACTGCGCCCGACGGGCACATGGTGAGCCGGCACTGGGAGTTCGGCGACGGGCGGTCCTCGACGATTCAGAACCCGAGCCATCGGTACACGAACGCCGGGACGTACACTGTGAAGCTGACGGTCACCGACAACCACGGCGCCAGTGACACCACCACCCGGCGGATCACCGTGGCGGGCGGCCCTCCGCAGGCCGCGTTCACGTTCTCCCCGGATGACCCCAGGGTAGGCCAGACCGTGCGGTTCACCGACACGTCCACGGCCCCCGACGGGCGCGTGGTGAGCCGGCACTGGGAGTTCGGCGACGGGCGGTCGTCGACAGCTCAGAACCCGCCCCTTCGGTACACGAACGCCGGGACGTACACTGTGAAGCTGACGGTCACCGACAACCACGGCGCCAGTGACACCACCACCCGACGGATCACCGTGGCGGGCGGCCCTCCGCAGGCCGCGTTCACCTACGAGCCGCATACAAAGGAGGAGCAACTTTTTGTAAACAAAGAGGTCACGTTCGATGGGTCCGAATCGCGTGCCCCCGACGGTGACATCGTGCGCTATGCGTGGGACTTCGGCGAGGGGCACACGGCCGAGGGCAAGCTTGTCACCCACACGTACACCGAGCCGGGCGCGTACACCGTGAAGTTGACCGTGTGGGACGCCCACGCAGCAACGGACACCGCGGAGCGCGAGCTGCAGGTGGTCAAGGGCGGCAGTGGTGGC
>PUMK01000088.1 GCA_003551325.1 Candidatus Acetothermia bacterium
CCATGAACTGAGCGGCGACAGCCACCCACAGGGCCCATACACCCCACTCGGCCAGCAACACGAGCCCCGCCGAAATCGAGATGAGCGAGGCGGCTGCCTTGCCCGGCCAGCGCGCGGCAAACGACTGGCGTTGCTCCCAGAACACCAACGCACCAACTGCTATACCTATCTGAGGAAGAAGATACAGCGTGAACGCGATCCACGGAATCCTCGATGCGTAAGCCAGCGAGGCGAACAACCCCATGTAGAAGAGCTTGTCCATGGCTGGGTCCAACCACTTCCCCAACTCCGTGACCTCACCACGCGTACGCGCCAACATCCCGTCCAACACATCCGTGCTTGCGGCGATCACAAAACATGCGAACGCCAGCGGCAGTCTGCCGGAAAGAACACCCCAGATCGCCGGCACAACAAGAATCCCACGCAGCACGGTGAGCGCATTGGCCAGTGTCATGGCCTCATCATACCCACCACACTGTTGTGGACCAATTCGCCCTTCGCACCCAACCCGGGTATACTCCGGGCAACCCGCCACAACTTCTCAGTGAGGTGATTACATGCATCGACGGAGGATCGTCATCATGGGCGCCGCTGGGCGAGACTTTCACAACTACAACGTGGTGTTCCGGGACGATGACGCCTACGAGGTAGTGGCGTTCACTGCCACCCAGATACCGGGTATCGAAGGTCGTCGCTATCCGCGGGCGTTGGCTGGCCCGCGCTATCCCGATGGCATACCGATCGTCCCCGAAGCCGAGCTCGGAACGCTGGTGCGCGATCAGAACGTCGACACCGTAGTCTTTGCCTATTCGGACGTGTCTCACAACGACGTCATGGATCGGGCGGCCACCGCCATCGCCGCAGGGGCGGATTTCTCGCTGTTGGGACCACGCTCCACCGAGTTGGTGTCCAAAGTGCCCGTGGTTGCGGTATGCGCCGTGCGCACTGGATGCGGGAAATCACAGACAACACGGCGGGTTGCCGAGATTCTCAAAGCGTCAGGGAAGCGGGTCGCGGTGGTCCGCCACCCGATGCCGTACGGTGATCTTGCGGCGCAAGCGGTCCAGAGATTTGCCACCGACGAGGACCTCGATGCCGCGGACTGCACGATTGAGGAGCGCGAGGAGTACGAGCCACACATCGACCAAGGCAACGTCGTTTACGCCGGAGTCGACTACGAGGCCATTCTCCGGCGCGCAGAGGAAGAAGCGGACGTCATCCTGTGGGATGGCGGCAACAACGATACATCGTTCTACCGCCCCGACCTGCTCATCGTGGTTGCCGACCCCCTCAGGTCCGGTCATGAGCGAACATACTGGCCCGGCTCGGTCAACGCGCTTGTCGCCGACGTCTTGTTGATCAACAAGGTGGACTCAGCATCCGTTGACGAGACCACAGATCTGCGTGCGTCACTCCTGGAACGCAACCCCCGCGCTATGGTTATTGAAGCCGCGTCCCCGATCTCAGTCGAGGATCCGGACATCATCCGGGGCCGTAACGTGCTCGTCGTGGAGGACGGTCCGACCGTGACCCATGGCCACATGGCCTATGGCGCCGGCACGGTAGCGGCCCGCAAGCTCGGAGCACGACCGGTGGATCCTCGCCCTTACGCTGTGGGTTCGCTGGTCGAGGTGTTCGCCTCACACCCGCACCTCGGACCCATCCTACCAGCCATGGGTTACGGTGCGACCCAGATCGAGGAACTCCGCGCGACCATTGCCAAGGTCCCTTGCGATGCCATTGTGATCGGGACGCCCATCGACCTCCGCCGACTGCTCAACATACAGGTTCCCGCTACCCGAACCGGATACGAACTTCAGGAGATCGGACACCCAACGCTCAGGGACGCCCTGACCTCCCTTTTGTAGACATTGGTAAGGGGCGGTCCGGACAAAGCATGCCACCCGCCCCTAACCCCCTTCCCCTATTTTTTCTTTGCCAGCAGGTAGCCTACGCCCATAGGAGGGCTATCGTGAGAACATTCTGGGCGACGCTGGCAGCCTTGATGATCGTGGTAACGGGAGCTATGGCTGAGGACTGCGGTTTCGGGGGATCGTTGGGACTCGAGTTCACCTTCACCCCTGTACCTCCCGCAGCCTTGGACATCAGCACGGACATCACCCTGTCCCTTACGTTTGGCGGGGCGCATCTGTTGAGCCGTACCCTTCTGACGTGGGATGGGCTCGAGGCATCCTGGCTCACCGTCGGGATGGATTTTGGGAACGTGCAGTTCGAAACGGGCATGCGCTTCGATCCGTGCTTCTCCATGTACCGACTGGAGGCGCGCGGCGGATGCTGTCCGTTCAGCCTTGGGGGGCTGCTCATCCTGGAGAACCTGGCACCACTGTGTGAACCTCCAGACTACACTGTGGGCTTGGCTCTCGACCTAGGACTCAGCTTTTCTTCAGGCTTCTGGGTCCGCAGCTTGACCGGTTTCGGCGTGTGGGATCTGTACTACCTGGTTGACTGCGACCTGCGAACCGATGTCCAAGCCGCGCCTGGTTGGTGGTTTGAGGAGCAGCTCGTTGGCCTGGGCCTGAAGGGACCGTGCTTCTCCGCCGACACCTGGGTGCTCTTCACCGATCTGGGCCTGAGTTGGTGGCGGGTGGCAACAACCTACCGCTGGACGCAACCGCACGTGGAAGTTGGAACCAGACTATGGTTCATGGGCCTCTTCGCGTTCACCCAGGCCGACCTCGTCGTCGCTGGGCACATCGAACCCGTGGCCCTGGAATCGGTCACCACCTTTGACCTGGGAGGCTTCGTGATGCAGAAGATCAACATCGAGGTGGCCTTCTCCGGGATCAGCATCTACGCACGCACGCTGTTCGACTTCTCAGGGCTCCTCCAGCAGGTTGCGGGTCTGGAGTTGCGGTTCTGACAGACGACATGGACCAGCTGGAGGCCTTGGCTGCAAGGTTGCGTCAGGCGCCAAGTCCTGAACTGCGTCGGCAACTGGCCGAAGCCACAGCGCCGCTGATCGAGGAGGTTGCGGACGAATTCGCTGACAGCGGTGTGCCGCAGGTTGTCCTGCGGCGCGCTGGCCATCTTGGGCTTCTCAATGCCATCAGCAACCCCGGGTTGGACAAAGGTGGCAACTTCCGTACCTTCGCCATGAACCTGATCCGTGGGGAGATGCGCGCGCGCATCCGTGACCGCTCCCAGCCCGTCGAGCCTCCCGCATGGCTCGCTGCGTTGGCAGAGCGCATCGACCGCGCACACCACGCGTTGGGAGCTGAACTCGGTCGCCCTCCTTCGCTCCCCGACCTGGCGGCCCGCCTCAACCTCACCGAAGACGGCCTGCGGGAAGCCTTCAAGGCACGAGAAACGTTCCGCTATACATCGCTGAGCGCCACACAGCGACCCACCGATCCCCAGCCGGAGTTCCATCCGGAAGCCGTGGCGGACGCGTCGCCCACTGAACTACCGTGGTCCGCGCGCGTCCGCCTAGCCCAAGCGCTCCAGCGCCTACAGCGACTCGCCGAGCGCTTGCTTGCCCAGGTGTTCAGGGATACGGAAGAGCCGCACACCTGATCCGCCACCCACCCCATCCACGTCGCGCGGAGTCGACACGCACGCTCATCGCCACCACGCAACGTCGAGGATGCTCATCGGAGGAATGCAGGCCGATGCCTCGATCCACCCGCCGAGTCACCCCAGCGGCCTGTCTGAGCGCCGGGTTGTCGAGGTACAATAGATGTACCATGAGAAGAACACTTGTGTGCGCTGTCTTGGTCACCGCCTCGCTTGGCCTGTACGGAGCTGCCCTTCAGATCACCCAACTGGAGTTCGATTTCCACCTGAACCCCGGCGAGACGCAGCCGTTCGCTTTTCAGGTGCGCAACGACGGCGATTCTCCGCAGCGGATCACCACGCAGTTGGGGGACTGGAAGCGTGATGAACGTGGCGGACATGCCTTCTTCGAGCCGGGCACCCTGCCCCGTTCGCTCACCGAATGGCTTGAGGTGTCACCTCGAGCGTTCACCTTAGCACCCGGAGAAGTGCAAGAGGTTGCGGGGGTTGTGCGCGTGCCCGGTGATGAACCGCTTGACCCGGGTACGCATTGGGGGATCATCTTCGTGCAGGGCGAACCACGATTCCAAGATCATGAAGGCGCCATGATCATGGCGGTGGAACGCTTTGGGGTGAAGGTACTTGCCCATCTTCCACCCCACGAACAGGAAGCCACGATCGTGTCGATGGGGGTCCGTGGCCTCAACCCGCTATGGGTGGAACTCGACGTGGCGAACAGTGGAAACAAGAACCTGCCCAACATCGCTGTGCACCTTCAGGTATTTGACCGCGCAGGTGAACGCGTTGGGGAAGCTCGAATGGAGGACATCCCCTGCCTGCCAGGTGCCCACCGAACGCTACGCCTGATGACAGAACTGTCACCTGATCCCGACGTGTACAACATCCTAGCCACAGTCGACCCTGGCGTGGACCCACTGGTTGCGGCACAGCGGCAGGTCCGGGGGTCACCGCTGGCACTCCAACCTCTGGAACCGAACTGGGGGACACCCCAGGACCTCTCCGGAGACGGATTCTTTGAGGACGTGACCGGGGACGGATCGTTCGACGTACGTGACGTGGAAGCCTTTGCCGAACACCTCTTCCGACCGGCCATCCAGCGAAACTGGAGGGCGTTCGACTTCAACAACGACGGCCGAGTCGACGAACAGGACCTCCGGGCGCTTGAGGATATACTGGAAGCACGGGACCCGTGACGGAGCACCCACGTCCACCTTCGAGGTCATCGCAGTCCTCCTCGACGGAGCTTCGCCAACGTAGAGTCGATCCATGGGGGGACTTCTGTGGGCACTGCTGTGCTGTCTGCTTAGCCTCGTAGCGCACGGAGCTACGCTGTCCGTTGTGTCCCCTGCACGAACGGTGGAACCCGGTGATTTCGCCCTGCACGTCTTCGAGATCGCCAATCCTACCGACGCCTCCCTTGAAGCCCGTCTTGCGGTTGACGTGCCATCCGGTTGGACCACGCTGCCCGTTGCCACGAGATTCCTGCTGTTGCCAGGCGAGGCGGACACGGTGTTCCTCACCATTCGCGTACCCCCGGAGACACGAGCGGGAACGTACACCGTCACCCTAACCGCCTCCTGGAACGATAGGGAGGAGGACGTCGCGGCTGAGGTCACCGTGCGCGAAATCGCTGCCCTGGAGCTCATGGCGCCCTCCCCAAAGGACGTACCGCCCGACACGAGCGTCGTGTACCAGTTCACAGTCCTCAACCGGGGCAACACCGTTGACCGCTTTCTGGCTGATGCGGACTCTTCCCGCGGGTACTCCGTAAGCGTTGACCCTCCAGAGCTCCCCCTGGCACCCGGCGAGCGCGGTGTCGTATCGGTCACCGTAAACGTTCCCCCAACGGCCACCGCTGGCCGCGACCGCCTGCTCCTTGTTCTGCGGTCAACGGCCGCCCCCGCGTTGGTGCGAGAGACCGCCGTCTTCACCACGATTCTGCCTCCTGATCCCCAACGCATCACTGGCCACACACGCGCTGAGGTAGACGGGACCATCTCCGGATCGCTGGAGGCGGATCTGCTGAACGGCGATGGCCGACTCCCCCTTTCGTTCAGCGGACGCGCATTCCTGCTTGATGGACTCCTGTCGTTTTCCCTTGAAGTCGCGGGACTGTGGAGAAACCCTCCCCTTAGATTCAGCGATCCGTCCTTGACCTACGACCGCGACCAAGCACGTCTCCAGGCTGGAAACGTCACCGCGTCGCTTCCGCTGCTCTCAGGACTCTCCGCAACCGGCGTTGCCCTCGAGTTCGCGCAGGAGCGCGCGACCTTGACCCTCCTGACCGGCTGGCACGATACGGAAGGTCGGTTCGCTGGAGCTGCCACGCTGTACGGCAACAGCTGGCAGCTGGGCACTGCCTACCGAGAAGTGCGGGCCCGAGAGAACCATGTGCGAACGCTAGCTGCATGGGCTGGGCACACCATCGGCGAACATGTCACATTCGAGGTCGGGGGCATGTTGGCCGCCACGTCCGCCGGCTGGGACGAAGGCCAGCAAGCAACGCTGCGGGTGGAAGTTGAGCCAACAGCGCTGCTGCAGATCTCCTGGCATGCCGTGGGCCCAGGCATCCCCAGCCCACGTGCCAATGAAGAGAGCATCAGCTTGTCAGGGCGCCTCACGGCCACACCCTTTACGTTCCGGTATTCCACCCACTGGGTGCGCGAGAACCCCTGGGGGGCCGTTGGCGACGACATGTTCTCCCGAGCACAACTCACCGCTTCGCTCGACTGGGATGCACAACCGTGGCCATTGGCCGTCACAGCCTTGTTCTCCGGGCACCGCGTGTGGGACAGGCCAGGCCACGAAGTGGAGAAGACCCACACCACAGGACTCGTGCTCGCCGGGGGAGAAACACCGCTCCGTTTCCGTCTGACCGGTTCAATCAAGGTCGGAGACATGTCCTCCAACGACCTCACGTTGATCGAGACCTCATTTTCGCAACGCTTCACGCTGACGACAGGCGACGTGGAGTCCACACTCACCCTCAGCCAGCAGACCGTGCTCGATCCTGAGGACAACGTGCTCGAGAGAACTTGGGATACGCGCGTTGGCAGCCGCTGGAGAAACGCACCTCACGAGGCTTCGCTCACCTGGGGACACCGTCCGTCAGGGGCAAGCTGGAGTGTTCAGTTCGACGGACGCGTCGCCGAGCAGCTCACCGTCGGGTTCACAGCGGCTGCAAGCTGGGACAACGAAGGGAACGTCAGTGCGCTCCGGATCGGCACAACGTTCGCCTACGCCTTCCCTTGGTCTCCCCCGTTTCTGCCCGCTAAGGGATGGCTGGAGGGTACGGTGCGAGCAGACAGGCAAGGCGTCGAGGGCGCGGTGCTTGCTGTGGACAACCTGCAGGTCTCCTCTGATGCTGAGGGACGGTTCCTCTTTCCGCCCCTGAACCCAGGGCGCTACACGGTCACCGTTGAGCGCCTACCCTCCGGTTTCCGCCTCCTGGATCCGGGGCCGTTCAAGACCATTGTAGAACTGGACGGGCGTACCCGCATCGAGATTGCCTGTGAACAACTGTCCGAGGTGCGCGGGGTGGTGTTCAACGACCAAGACCGGGACGGCACACGCGACCCCACCGACCCTGGCCTTGCCAACGTCAGGGTGGAACTCCTCGAGAACGGAGAGCTGCGAGAACGCGCCTCCACAGACGCAGCGGGTCACTTCGTGTTTGGCCGCCTTTCCGCGGGCGAGTACACTGTCAGCCTTGTTGTGAACACGCTCCCAGCGCGCTACGAACCCACAACACCACAGTCCGTATCCATCTCGTTGACTGAGGGCGTTGCGGCCGAGGTTGTGTTCGGTGCTTGGCAGCGACCGCGGGAGGTCGTGGTGTTGGCTACCCCACCGCTGGCCGATTTCGAGTGGACACCACCCATACCCCAGGCTGGCAGTCCCGTCGTCTTTGACGCTGGACTATCCCTTCCCGGAGACCACGTGATTTCCGACTACCAATGGGATTTCACCGACGATGGCGTGATCGATGCAGAGGAGCAAACACCAACGTGGACCTTCACCGAACCCGGCATCTACTGGGTCACACTAACCGTTGTGGACACCCAGGGCCTCGACGATCAGCTCTCGCTTCCCGTTGAGATCATTCCCGCCGAGCGATAGTCCGGAGACTACTGCGCGCATCAGTCTCCCGGGTAGCTCGCGGTCGGGGGAGAACGCAAGAGTGACCGCCCTCTCCAGAAGTACTCCACACCCGAGATCACAGCCAGCGCGACGGCCAGATAGAGGAAGGCATCCCGGAGCACATCTCCCCACGCGCCAACGCCGAAGTACCGCACAGCGAGGATGAACATGACCAGCCCTGTGTGAGAGAGCGTCTTGGCCTTGCCGAGGTACGAGGCGGAGATGACCACCCCTTCGCCCACCGCCAGCAGCCGAAGGCCGGTCACCAAGAATTCGCGTGCCAAGATCACCACGACCGGAACCGCTGTTAGATCTCCCAGCTGTACGAACGACACGAGTGCCGCGGTGACAAGCAGCTTGTCGGCAATCGGATCCGCGAACACGCCAAACGCGCTGATCTGGCGCATGGTGCGAGCGAGGTATCCGTCCACCACATCGGAAGCCGCAGCAAGTGCAAACAGCACGATCGCCAGTATCTTGAACACTGCGCCTTCGGCGAACACGCAGTACATGAACACGGGGATCGCCAGAATGCGCGCCAAGGTGATCTTGTTGGGGATTGTCCATGTCATGATGGGAACGTAGCCGCCCACCGGCGGTTTGTCAATCCACACAAGAAAGGCGGGCCGGCTGCGATCGGGCGCCGTCCGAGCCCTCCCGGTCAGCCGACCGCAGCTTGTGCGATCTTCCAGAAGTTGTCCGGATCCAAGGATGCACCCCCCACCAAGGCTCCGTCCACATCATCACATCCAAGGAACGATGCAGCGTTGTCACGGTTCACCGAACCACCGTACTGAACGCGAACCTGTTGACCAATCGTTCCAAAACGGGCAACCAGCCACCGGCGTGCGCGCGCCGCCATCTCCTGAGCATCCGTTGGTTGTGCGGACACACCCGTACCGATCGCCCATATGGGCTCATAAGCCACCACGAGGGACGCGGGATCGGAGAGCTCTAGCTCACCAAGCGCCGCGGCAATCTGGCCCTCCACCACGGACCATGCGTTCCCGGACTCACGCTGCTCAAGCGTCTCTCCCACACACAGGATGGGAACCAGACCGTGTTCCATGCTGGACCACACTTTGCGCGCCACAAGCTGGTCGTCTTCCCCAAACAGTGCCCGTCGCTCCGAATGCCCGCAGATCACGTGCGTGGCACCGAGTTCCTTCACCTGAGCCAGTGAGATCTCTCCCGTGAACGCACCCTCCCGCTCCGGACGCGCACTCTGTGCCCCCAAGTAGATGGGGCGTCCGGCAAGCGCACGCTGAGCAGCGTGCAGCGCGGTGTACGGGGGGCAGATCACCAGGTCCACCTCGGGAACCTCTGGCACCAACGTCATCAGCCGACGGAAATACGTGTCTGCCTCACCGAGGGTCTTATGCATCTTCCAGTTCGCTGCTACGATCGGCCTGCGCATCGCTGCCTCCTTCCGTTGACAACCGCCATCCTAGGCGCCTATCATGGCCGGCGCAACCGTGCGCAGTGAGGAGGGGACCATGGGACTCACGCTGATCGTCATTTTCGGCGCATTAGGGCTGTTTCTTGCCAGCGCGATTCGGATCGTGCGGGAGTATGAGCGGGGCGTCATCTTCCGCCTTGGCCGGTTGATCGGTGCGAAGGGACCCGGTCTGTTCTTCATCATTCCCATTGTGGACAGCATGGTTCGCGTGGACCTGCGAACCATCACCCTTGATGTACCACCCCAAGAGGTGATCACCCGCGACAACGTTCCCGCGAACGTCAACGCGGTGGTCTATTTCAGGGTCATGGATTCGCAGGCGGCTGTCGTTGAGGTGATGGACTTCATCGAGGCCACCCGACAGATCTCCATGACCACCCTGCGCTCTGTCCTGGGACGAGCTGAACTGGACGAGATCCTCGGCGAGAGGGAGAAGCTTAACAAACAGCTCCAGGAGATCATCGACGAGCACACCGACCCGTGGGGGATCAAGGTCATCACTGTGGAGATCAAGGACGTGAAGATCCCCACCGACATGCAGCGTGCCATCGCCGCTCAAGCTGAAGCCGAACGTGATCGACGCTCCAAGATCATCCACGCACAGGCCGAGCTTCAGGCCGCGGAGAAGCTTGGGCAGGCAGCCGATATCATGAACCGCTCTCCGGGAGCGCTCCAGCTCAGGTACCTGGAGACCCTCGCTGACATCGCCTCGGAGAACGCAACCACGGTCGTGTTCCCCGTTCCGGTCGACCTGCTGTCGCTCCTCCAGAAGGGCAGCAGGGAGTGAAGTTCTGCGCTCTGGGAAGCGGGTCCACAGGGAACGCAACCCTTATCGAAGGGCCTGAAGGACCCGTGCTCGTCGACGCGGGTCTGTCATGGAGAGAGACCCTCCGTCGAGCCTCCCGCGCCGGCATGACGACCACAGGCCTGCGCTGGGTGATCTTGACCCACGAGCATGCGGATCACGTCAGAGGGCTTGCCACCGCCGTACGAAGAGGTGTGCGCGTGGCCGGCAGCTACGGTACCCTCAAGGCACTCGGGATCGAGGGGCAGGTTCTTGTCGCGGGGATGGAGCTCGAGGGGCTTACCGTGACCTCGTTTCCCGTTTCCCATGATGCCGCCGAACCCGTAGGTCTCAAGCTGGAGACAC
>PUMK01000282.1 GCA_003551325.1 Candidatus Acetothermia bacterium
ATGCTCCAACACCATCCGCACCGCCCGCTCCCTGACCTCTGGAGAGTACCTCACACTTGACTTTGACATGACACCATCCTCTCAACAAAAACACTCTCCGGCAATCCCGGGGCGGTTCATCATGGGGTGGCCGCGGCGCTTGGGGAGAGCACACCCCCTGAAGCGCGGACAGGGCCTCCCTACGGGCCTCTTCTACACTCAGGCCTGCTTCAGAAGACATAAGCGATACCAGCTGGGCCTCGCCCAGTGCGTCGTGCAGCGAGGCGCAGAGCTGTCTGTGCGCCTGCTTGTGCACCGGCAGTCGCGGCAACTGCAGTTGCTTGCGAACGGCCTCACCCGTGGCGAGCAGTTGTGCTGCGCGCTCGGGGCGCCCACCTTCCAAAAGCAAGCGGGCTGACGTTTCGAGGAGGTCAGGCAGGTCCTTCCCGCTTCGCTGCCGAGCCAAGATCTCCATGGCCTCGATCAGACGAGCACGTGCAGTAGGTGGATCAACCCGACCGAGAGCAATCCGAGCCAGCACATGCAACCCCTTGGCTCGCGACAGAGGGAGTTTGCCAGTACGGTCCAGTTCAAAGCTCTCCTTGACGTACTGCTCTGCTCCGCGAAGATCTCCTTGATAAAGGGCGATCTCGCCGCGCGTGATCAGGATCTTGACGAGCGCATTTGCCTGTCCACTGGAGCGGGCGAGCTCAAGCGTGCGGGAGATGTGCTCTTCTGCCTCTGCCAGGTCCCCCTCCGCCAACGCCAATCTAGCCAAGCAAAGGAGCGCATTGCGATGTGCAGCACTGTGATACGTGCGTAGCAGCTCCGCGCTCTCCTCGAGGTGCCGCCTCGCTTCAGCGAACCCTCCTTGAGCCGCGCGCACCTCACCGAGATCAGCATGCATGTACGCCGTGAATAACGGGTCGCCGAGCTGGCGGAATGCGTCCAATGCCGAGCGGAAATTCCAGTGCGCAGTGGGAAGGTCCCCACGGTTTGCCGCCAACAGCCCCAGTGTTCTCCAGGCCAACCCCGCGTGAAACAGGTCGCCCGCATCTTGGCTCAGGGTCAGTCCCTCTTCCACATGCGCCTGCGTCTCCGGCTCCGTTGACCCCTGTTGGGCCTTCGCCAGGCCGTGAACGACCAGTACTTTGGCCAGCACTGCGGGCGACAGAACCGTCCGGGCACGTAGTCCTTCGGCAAGCCAACCAAGGGCCCTTTGCACGTGAGCTCGAGGAAGCCAAAATGGTTCGAGGCCCGTTGCGATGTACATCGCCTCTTCGGTGCGGCCGCGGTCCAGCGCCCAGCGGATCGCACCGTGGAAGTTGTCCAGTTCCCGATCCCACTCCTCCAGCCACTTCTGCCCTGACGAATCGGGGAGCAGAGCCTCTCGGAAAGCATCGGAGGTCCGCTCGGCCAGCTTCAGGAAATACTCGAGATGCCGCGCTCGAACGCGCTCGCTCTCTTCTATGCCGCCCTCGGCCAAGCGCTCGGCAGCGTAATGCCACACGGTATCCAGCATTCGGTAGCGCGGGGCCGGTGTTCGGTCAAACAGGGCAAGAGATTTCTCCACAAGTGCTGTCAGGCAATCCTGTACTGTGCTTTTCCTCAATCGATCATCGGCACAGACCACCTTGGCCGCCTCCAGTGTCCATCCTCCCCAGAAGACGGTGGCCCTCTGTAAGACACATTGCTCCGCTTTGGTGAGCAGTTCGTAGCTCCAGTCTAACGTCGCCCGCAGCGTCTGCTGTCTGGGAAGGGCGGTGCGGCTTCCGCCAGTGAGCAACCTAAACCGGTCGTCGAGATGACCGGCAATCTGCTCCACGGAAAACCCACGCACCCGCGCCGCCGCCAGTTCGATCGCGAGCGGAATACCGTCCAGTCGACTGCATATCTCCTTGACCATGCCGGCATTGAGCTTGTGGAGACGAAACGACGGATCGAGCCGCCGTGCCCTTTGCACAAACAGCCTGACCGCCTCGGATTGCGGGGTCTGCCCTGAAGCAGCGTACTCCGTGTCCGCCTTGCTTCCTGCGACTGCCATCGGCGGAACCGCGAATACCGTTTCCCCATCAGCCCGGAGCACTTCACGGCTGGTAGCCAGGATCCGCAGTCCTGTGCACTGGCTGAGCAGTCGTCCCGTGATCTCCGCTGCCCCTTCCACCAACCGCTCGCAGTTGTCCATAATCAGAAGCACGCATTTCTCGCGGAGGCCCCCAACCAAGGTCTCGACCATCGGCTGCCCCGGCCGCTCGGCTACCGCAAGCGCCCTCCCTATTGCCTGAGGTATTAGGTCAGAGCTGTCCAGGACAGACAAGTCGACCCACCATACCCCATCGGGAAACCGCTCCAGAACATCCGAGGCCGCCTGCAATGCCAGTCGCGTCTTACCTACCCCACCCACACCTGTCAGCGTGAGAAGACAGCTTCCTTCAAGCAGCTGTTTCACTTGCCGAAGCTCTTCCGATCGACCGACAAAACTGGTCGCCCGTCGCGGCAAGTTGTGGGGGACCGCCCGCACAAGCTCGATGGATTCGCCGCTGCGGATTCGCTCGTGAAGCTCCACTGTCTGTGCCTGCGGCCCCACGTCAAGCTCGTCGGCCAGAAGCTGCGCACACGCCTGGTATTGCCGCAGCGCCGCACTGCGCTCGCCCAATACCGCGTGCAACTCCATCAGTTCCCGGTGTACTTCCTCCTGCAGGGGACTCAGCTGAAGAGCCCGCTTCGCGTATTCCAGGGCCTTCTCGTACCGGCCATAGAGCTTGTGGCATGCTACAAGCTGGACAAGTGCCTTCCCGTAGCAATCCCTCATCCGCTCGGCTTCCAACACGGCCCACTCCTCCCAGCATCCTTCCATGAACGGGCCGCGATAGAGCGCAATGGCCTCTTCCAGAAGCTGCTCTCTTTCGTGGGGGGTTGCAGCAGCCGATTCCTCCAAAAGGCGGAGAAAGGACTCCACATCGCACTGGCACTCCAGTCCAGGGTTAAGCTGCACGGTGTGCCCCACAGTGATCAACGCCTCCTGGCCAAGCTTCTTGCGGATCTGATAGAGCGCTTGGCGCATGTTGCCCTGCGCCTTTCCCTCCGCCATATCTCCCCAGAAGAGGCTTACGAGGGTTTCACGAGTGTGTGGTCTGTCCCGGTGGTAGATCAGGTAAGCGAGCAGCGCTTGCGTCTTTCGCGTTGGTAGGCCGCATAGGGACTCCCCCTCGCGCTCAAGTTCGAACCCACCCAGCAACCGCGCACGGAGAGTCATAGGATCACGCTCCCCACTACTTCAAGTCCATTATAGTAATGAGATAAGAAAAGGCAAGAACGCGCAGATGCGGATTTCCTACTGTCTACGGCGATTCCAGGGTGGCCATTTCACGAATTTTTCACGTTTCTTTGACGCTCGGGGTCTAGGCTGGCCCATGGTGGGCCGAGTGGGCCTACAGGAACGGCACCAGGCGACGTTCGTGCTGCGCATGTGGACCGAGGGCACGCGCCCAGATGGAGGCATGCTCTGGCGCGGGGTCGTCGAGCACATCCAGGGCGGAGAGCACAAGGCCTTCCAGGACCTGGGGCTAGCGCTGCGGTTCATCGAACAGCGGATGGATGAAGGCGGACACAGGAGAACAAAGGGAGGTGTAGGTGATGCGTAAGGCATGGGTGGGAACTCTGGCATTGGTGCTGGTTGGGGTGTTTGTGGGTGCACAAGTTGGCGTGGCTGAGCTTGTGTTTCGGGTGGAGCGGGTGACGGGCGATCTATGGGCCAAGGGGTGGATCGAGACGTCCACAGGCTTCAAGTTCCCCGATGGGACGACGATGACCACGGCAGCCGTTGGCAATGGAAACGGCTGGTCCCTCACCGGGAACAGCGGGACGAACCCAGACACCCACTTCCTCGGAACCACCGACGACGTGGCGTTCGAGATCCGGGTGAACAACGTGCGGGCGCTGAGGATCGTGCCACGTGCCGACAGTCCCAACATCATCGGGGGCTACCATGGCAATACGGTGGGAGCAGGCGTCTATGGGGCGACGATCAGTGGCGGAGGCATGAGCGACCACGTCAACCGGGTCACGAGTAACTTCGGTACGGTGGGTGGTGGCGGCTTTAACACCGCCAGCGGCGAGGGCGCCACGGTGGCCGGGGGCGGATGGAATTGGGCCGGCGGCGAGGGCGCCACGGTGGGCGGGGGCGGGGTCAACACCGCCAGCGGCGATGTCTCCACGGTTAGCGGGGGCGAGGATAACACCGCCGCAGGCGACTACGCCACGGTGAGCGGGGGCATCGAGAACACCGCCAGCAGTTGGTACGCCACGGTGGCTGGCGGATATCGGAACACCGCCAGCGACCACGCCGCCACGGTGAGCGGGGGCGATTTTAACGCCGCCAGCGACCACGCCGCCACAGTGGGCGGGGGCGATTTTAACACCGCGAGCGGCGTCTGGGCCGCGGTGGGCGGGGGCCATAACAACACCGCCAGCGGAGAACGCTCCACGGTGGCCGGGGGGATTTTCAGCAGCGCCAGCGGCGACAGCGCCACCGTGGCCGGGGGCTATGGCAACACCGCCAGCGGCGAGGAAGCCACGGTGGGCGGGGGCCATAACAACACCGCCAGCGGAGAACGCGCCACGGTGGCCGGGGGCTTCGAGAACACCGCCGCCGGGGACTACAGCTTCGCCGCCGGGCGGGGGGCCAATGCGGATCACGACGGCTCTTTCGTTTGGGCTGATGGCACCGGTGCGGGAGCTGAGTCATTCGGCCCCAATTACGTCAACTTCCTTGCCTCAGGAGGCTTCAGTATCGATCTGCCCGCTACAGGAAACCCGTCTTCATCGACTTCTTCAGTCGTTGACCGCCCTGCTTCTCCGTCGCCAATGCAAGCGGGTGATGCATGGTTTGATCTGAATAGCCCTGGACCGGGGGTCAACTTCATCGTGACCTCGACGGGCGGCAATCTTACCTGGGGAGGGGTGTGGCAGGATGCCTCGGACCGCGCCCTGAAGGAGAACTTCGAGCCCGTCGACAAACACAGTATCCTGGAAGGGCTGGCCGAGCTTCCCATCACCCGCTGGAACTACATCGTGGAGGGACCAGATATCCAACACGTCGGACCCGTGGCCCAAGACTTCTACGAGGCTTTCCAGCTCGGTACCAGTGACCGACATCTCGACAGCGTCAATACCGGTGGTGTCGCTTTCGTCGCCATCCAGGCGCTCTATGAGCGGAGCCAAGAGCAAGACGAGCGGATCGAACAGCTCACGGAGGAGAACGCACAGCAAGCTGCGCAGATCGCCCAGCTGACCGCCGAGAACGAGGAGTTCCGTGCACGGCTGGAGGCCTTGGAGGCACTGGTCCAGGGAGGTGAGTAGGACAGAACAACCGACTGGCTGGGCAGGCACGCCTCAAGGAGATGAAGCCTGCCTAGCTGGTTCTATCAGAGGGAGCGCAACGGGCAGCCAAGCCTTGCCTGAGCTGACGCGGTGGAGGTGGGCATAAGTGCTACGAGCAAGGGGTGCATCCCTATGGCTAGGGTGACTGGGAGAACCGGCTTTCACATGGTGCGTTCTCGATGGTCCCTGGCACTCGCAGCGCTTCTTCTTGCCTGCCCTCTTGGAACCTACAGCCAGGAGTCCGATTGGGAGACGACCCTCAACCACGTACGCCCGGCAGTGGTGCAGGTGTTCGGCCAGACGGACCGTTGGACCACCTGCGGAAGCGGGGTGGTCATCTCCCCCCATGGGTACATCCTCACCGCTTCTCATGTGCTGGAGGACGCACGGTTGATCGTCGTGGTACTCAAGGACGGGCGGGAGTACGAGGCGTCGGTGGTGCGAACCCACCAGTCGATGGATGTTGGCCTCCTCCGGATCATGGCTACAGGGCTCACGCCCATCCGCTTTGGGAACGCGGCAGAACTCGACGATGGAGCAAAGGTGTGGATCTTGGGGCATCCAGGCTGCGCAGAGGAGTTGGTGGTCGCCCAAGGGAACGTCGGACGGACTAGCGAGAACCGCCCCATGGGCACGCTGTGGTACGATGCCCCGGTCCGGCAGGGACACTCAGGAGGCCCTGTGCTCAACGCTGCCGGGGAGCTTGTGGCCGTGCACTTTGAGCAGCCGGCTGCCGAGGGCGGAGGCCGTGCGGTGAGTGCACAAGAGGCCATACGCCTGATCCCAATGGGTGTTCTGTCCTTCGCCGACTGGGTTACCGTGAGCGAACCCGTAGCACCCGGCGACGTCCTGGAGATCGACCCTACGGGCATCGGCCAGTACCGCCTAGCCCGGGGGCCGTGCACCGTGTCTGTAGCGGGCGTCGTCTCCACAGCACCGGGGATAGTTCTAGGTGGAGATCTGGTTCTAGGTTCTGGGTTCGAGGTTCTAGGGGAGGACCAGGCGTTGCTGGCGCTCCTTGGCGTGGTCCCGGTCAAGGTGACCGACGAGGGCGGCACCATTGCTGTGGGAGATCTCCTCATCGTGTCTTCAACCCCTGGCCACGCCATGCGCTGGGACCCGGACTCAGGAGAGATATGCGGCCTCGTGGGCAAGGCCCTGGAGCCTCACGAGGAAGGCGAGAGCATAATCGAGGTGCTGCTGACCAGATGACAACAGCCCGCTCACGGGCAGCGCATGGCTCGGGCCGCCCTGTGCTTGGTGACGCGTGCAGCCTAGAGTTTCCCTTTCGAAATCATACCTAAGGAGCCCTGCACCTGCCCGGGCCGGCTTTGATCATCGACGACGCCCGACAGGGCTGCTAACATGCGGGTAACGATGGCTGCAACCAGAGGCATTATCGCACGAACGTTGGCCACGCTGCTGGTGCTGGCTGCCATCCTCTGTTCCGTTGGCGGGATGGCTCAGGCAGCCTCGCACCCCAGGATCGAGCCTGGGCTTGTGCAAAACTCGGCTGCGATAATCGTCCCCCAAGAGATCCTCTCCCAGTCTGGCGTGCTTTCCGATGACGAGGATCGCCTCCTCGTAATGATCGAGCACGATCGGGAAGCTGAAGCACTCTCCGAACTGCTCAACGAACTGGGGGGGCGGCTGCAGGGCACGTACGAGCAACTGCTCGCGTCCTGGATCCCACGGGACCGCCTCATCCAGGTGGCGGAGCTACCTGGAGTCCGCTACGTGAGGCGCCCGCACTTTCCCGTGCCGTTGGCGACCGATGGCCCTCGCTTGCCGACCGAAGGTGTGGTACTCCTTGGAGCCAGTCGGTTCCACGCCACCGGGGTGTTCGGCCAAGGTGTCACCGTAGGCGTGATCGACATCGGCTTCGGGGGGCTGACGAACGCGTATCGTGCAAGCGAGATCTCCCCCGACGCGGTGCTCCGGACGCGCGATTACACCGGCGACGGGATCGAGAAAGGGGGCGTCCACGGTACAGGTGTCGCCCAAATTGTGCACAATATGGCTCCGAAAGCTGGTCTACACTTGGCAAGGATCGGAAACGAAGTCCAGCTGGCCATGGCCGTACAGGACTGCATCGACTACGAGGTGGACGTCATCGTCCATGCTGTGGGCTGGGTCAACACCAATTTCGGCGATGGTACCGGGGTCATCGCCGACATAGTGCGCAGGGCCGCCGACGCGGGCATCCTATGGGTGAACGCTGCCGGAAACCACGCCCAACAACACTGGATCGGCGAAGCATACGGTACCTCCGGGGAGTGGGTGGAGCTGGCCCCCGGAATCCATGAGCTTGAACTCACGGTGGAAATGCCCAGCCTGATTCAAGTCGCACTTACCTGGGACGAGTGGCCCCACGCGCGCACCGATCTGGACCTGTTCCTTCTGGACATCGAAGGACAGAAAGTGGCAAGTTCCCAGGGCGTGCAACAGGGGAACGCCCCTCCCACGGAATACCTTGCCTACTGGGCCGACAGGGGCGAGTACAGCGTGCGCGTGCGCTGGGAGAAGGGGCAAGAGCCCGTCCGGCTGGAGATCTTCAGCATGGCGCACGAGCTGACCCCAAATGCTCCCGAGATGAGCATCCTCGCTCCCGGCAACGTGGACAAAGTGCTCACCGTGGGGGCCATCGCCCTGGATAACTGGAATACAGGACCTCAACAGCCCTACAGCTCGCAGGGACCCACGAACGACGGACGTTTGAAGCCCAACATCACGGGACCGGACGGGGTGACAAACTTCGCGTATCCGCAGTTCTGGGGTACATCGGCCGCAGCCCCGCACGTTGGGGGTGCAGCAGCACTCCTTCTCTCCCAGGCAACACGCAGCGACATGACACTCACCCAAGAGGAGATCACGAGCATCCTGAATCGTTGGGCTGTAGAGATGGGCGAGCCCGGCCCGGATACAGTCTATGGGCACGGCAGGCTACGCCTATTTGTGGAGCAGGCACACGCCGAGCGGCGGATCCTGACCCCCCTGCCCGAAGGCCGGGTGCCCCGCGGAAGCGAGTTCAGCGTGGAAATCAGCTTGCGCATGCCCGCCAGCCAGGTAGGGGGCATCGAGCTGCGCGAAGAACTCCCGGCGGACCTCCAAGGATCGATCGAAAGCTGTTCCGATGCCGTCACCGTCACGGAAGGGAACACGCTCGTCTGGAACTGGCCGCTCCTTACCCCGGGGGAGGAACACACAGTCACCTACAACGTGAAGGTCCCCGAGGATCTTCCGGTAGGCGACTACATAATGGACGGATGGATCAACCACGACCCCGTTCAGGGGGCTTCCCTTGTGGAAGTGGTGACCGTCGATCCCCCCATGGAACCAGCGGCACGCTCTAGCCCTAACCCTGTGAGCGATGGAGGACCAGTGCGCTTCACCCTCGAGGGAATGGAGGCAGCCGAGCTTCGCCTTTGGGTACACGATGCGTCGGGCCGAACGGTCTACCAAAGCGGATGGCAGCCCGGACCTTCCTACCAATGGAACCTACAGGACGATGGAGGACGCCTGGTCCCCGGTGGAGTATACCTCTACTGGCTGGAGGTCCGGACGTTCGACGGCGAACTCGTGCGGAGTACAATCGGCAAGCTCCTTGTGCTCCGCTGAGGGGCGCGTCGGTTGATGTAAAGGGGTGGGAGGGATAGCGTGAGGCGGAAAGCGTTTTGCTTGACACTGGTGATCGCACTGATGGCGGGGCTATCTTTCGCCCCGATGGTCGAAGGTTCCGGGGTAGGGGCGGCAGCGTTCCTCCGCCGCGGGGTGGATGCACGGGCCATGGCCATGGGTGGCGCACACGTAGCGGTGGTCGACGGGGCATCGTCCATGTACTGGAACCCGGCCGGACTCACGCGTGCTACGAACCCCCAAGTCGGGGGGATGACCACCGACCTGTTTGGCGCAGAACTCTTTCTCAATTACCTGGCCGGCGCCTACCCGTGGCAGATGGGCGGCAGCACTGAGCAGACACCCTCGGCCACCCTCCGGCTGGGCGCGGGCGCCTCGTTCACCGAGCTGGCCACCGAGGTGCATGCCTACGACGGCGACGGAAAACCTGTCGGAGAAATCCGCTACAGCGAGGCCCTGTACTGCGTAGGCGCCGGCGCCTGGGTGCCCGGTTTGGGGCATGCGGGTGTGGTGGCTAAGGCGTACCGCTTCCTCGCCCCGCGGGCCGGTGTGGGCGGCCAGGACGCCACCGCCTTCGGACTGGGATTCGATGTTGGTCTGGCAGCTCCGGTCTGGGAGGGGCTATGGCTGGGGCTATCCGCTGCAGACGTCGGCAACACCGCGGTCCAGTGGCGCAATACCCCAACCGAACCCAGGGACAGGGTGAGCGGCCGCTACACAGGAGGGGCCGCCTATTTCGCCCACGATCTCTTCCTGGAAGAAGATCGGCTCATCTTGGCTGCGGACTATATCCTGGAACCCCTGGTGGACACGCACGCGTTCAAGGCCGGCATAGAATACACATTCCTCTTCCTATCCCTACGGGGAGGCGCCAGCATGCGTCCGGAGGTGCCCCTGTCCTTCAGCGCTGGCGTGGGGGTGGAGATGATGCAGCTTTCCATCGACGCAGCATGGGTGCAAAACCGTGAACTGGAAGCCGAGGGAGTGGGGCACACGCTGGTGGTGTCTGCGAGCTTCAAGTTCTAGCATATAGCAGAGCTGCTATAAACAAAGAGCGCAACCGCACCGTAAAACACAGTCATGCTA
>PUMK01000103.1 GCA_003551325.1 Candidatus Acetothermia bacterium
ATGGATCCGGCGTGGTCGGGTTCGGCGTGGTTCATGATGACGTAGTCCGGAGAAGCCCCCAACGATCGGAGGTTGTTCAACAGCAACGCTTCGAACCCCGGGTTCACCGTATCGATGAGGGCGGAGGCACGCTCTCCCTTTACCCAGTAGGCGTTGTACGAGGTCCCTTGTGGGAGGGGAATCAGCCCGTCGAACAGTCGGCGTTCCCAGTCCTTCACACCAACCCAGTGGATTCCTTCCTCAAGACGGATGCTAGCCATCGCTCTCCTCCTCTTCCATCCGTATTACCGCCGCCCTCAGGTGAGGTATGACGATCGATCCTCCCACGACCAACGCCACCGTCATCGCTTCCATGATCTGCTCGGCAGGAACTCCGAGACGGCGCGCCCGGTCAAGATGATATGCTACGCAGTCGTCGCAGCGCAGGACCAACGAGGCTGTCAGTCCTAGCAACTCCTTCGTTTGGGCGGGCAGGGCCCCGTCGGAGTAGGCGTCTTGGTCCAGGGCGAAGAACCTCTTGAGTGTCAGGTCGCCGTGGCGAAACACCGCTTCGTTGCCACGCTGGCGTCGCTCGTGGAACAAGTCGTGATGTCGCATCTAGCCGTTCCTTTCGGGTTCGTCGAGTAGTCGCCTTTCACCCTCGATCTCCTTCAGGGGTGCCACATCCTGGGTGACCTCCAAGGTTCCCAGGTATGCTCCATCTGGACTGCGAACAGGGAAATACCTTATGTGCACGAGCTTCTCATTAAGGGGAATCCAGAATTCAGCCACGTCGCGCGTGCCGCTCCTAAACTCTTCGACGATCTTCTGTACGACATGTACGCTCTTCTGAGGGTGGCACTGCTGCACCTTGCGGCCGATCACCGACGGGGTGCGCACGAAGATGCGGTCGGCCGTCTCGTTGAAGTAACGCACCGTGTCTTGTGCATCGACGAACGTGATGTCAACCGGGAGCGCGTTGAGGAGGGCGGAGAGTTCGGTTGGGGAGAGGTGGCCTGTCCCTACCGTCACGGTGCCATAGGCTTGCGGGGTGTGCCCCTCAACGGATGGCGGTGCAGCGGGTGGTTCTGGGGTGAAACAGCAGTAACCAAGCCCGTCGAACTCGGCACGGATCCCCGCCCAAGCCTCCTCGGGGATCACCCGTAGGGCTGTGGGGTAGAGGATGTTGTTCTCTTTGTCGATGTGCGACGAATAGGTCTCGGCGAGCGCGGTGGCCTGCTCGAGAAGCGTTTCCAACCGCGGGCCCTCGGGTTCGGTCGCAAGCAGATCACGGATGGCCCGCTTGATCGCTCTCAGCTGGTCGTGCTCCATCCACATCACGGCCGGTGGCTCCGTGATCCCTTGCCGTTCAAGCTGCGGGAACAAGATGTTCTCCTCGCGCACGAGGTGGCTTTCGGCCGCCAGGAGGTGCTCGGCCACCTCCTTGGCCTGACGATAAGCATCGTCCCCTTGGTCATCCTTTCCGCCCATCGCTTCGACCGCGGTACGGAGGGCCTGAGCGTAATCAAGGATCCGATCGTGTTCCTCAAGAAGGATGTGCAGCGGATGCCAAGCTGGAACGTCAAGCCGATGCCCGCCAAGTGATTCCCGGAAGAGCTCCAGATGAACATCGCACAAGCGCTGAAGCTCTTGCCGGGAAATGCCCTCTTGCGCCAACGCTTGTTCCAACCTGGCGATCTCCGTGGGTTCAAGGGATGCCAGCACCTCGCGCAACTCGGCCCGCAGCTCAGCGACATCTTCGCCCGCGTGCAGTCGCCGTAGGGCTTCCTTAACGCGGTTCAAACGTTCCTCGCCCAGTACCTCACCCATTGTTCCTCCTTTCGATGCTCCTGAGTCGCGGGGCTCGCTCCTCCGCGACGCTCTGCACCCCCTGCTGCGTCGATCGTGCAAGGGCCTGTGCGATCTCGTCCAAGGTGGTGGTCTCCAGGAGCGCGGTGAGCCGGCTGCGGATCGGGTCCCAAAGGGGATAGAGGGGGCAAGCGGCATCCCCTGTACACGATTCCACCTTGAACAAGCATTGTTCGAAGAATCGCTCGCCATCGACCGTGCGAATGAGATTGGCTATGCTGATCTCCTCCGGCTTGCGTGCAAGCTCCAGGCCGCCATTCCGTCCTCGGGAGGTCTGCACCAGCCCAGCCCGAACAAGAGGTGGAACGAGCTTCGCCAGGAACGTTCTAGGGACGCCCGCTGAACGCGCGAGCTCCGCAGTGTGCACGCGTGCTCCCGGTGGGTGTGCGGCCAGCTGTGCGAGGCTTAGGATAACGTACTGTGCCGATCGGGTGAACATCCGCGCGCTCCTTTATTAGATATATGGACCATATTATCCTATTTATACCATGTCGCGGCCCCGAAGGCAAGGCGTGGGGCACCCCAAGGGCGCCTGTGGGTCAGGGCATGCGCCGAAGTCGAAGGGCGTTAACACTTACGGTGAACGAACTCAGCGCCATGGCGAGCGCACCGATCATTGGGTGGAGGAGGCCGAGTGCGGCTGCGGGGATGGCGGTACCGTTGTAGAACCAAGCCCAGAAGTAGCCTTGTTTGATCTTGGAGAACGTCGAGGTCGAGAGCTCGATTGCCTTGAGCAGTCCTTCCAGCTCGCCCTTCACCAGGACAATGTCACCAGCTTCTATCGCGATGTCCGTACCCGTGCCGATGGCGATCCCGACGTCAGCAACAGCCAACGACGGGGCGTCGTTGATGCCGTCGCCGACCATGGCCGTTGGGCCGTGTCGGTCGCGGACCACGCGGACGATTCGGACCTTGTCCTCGGGGAGCACCTCGGAATGCACCTCGTCGATGCCCGCCTGCTCCGCGATGGCCCGCGCAGTCACACGGTTGTCTCCGGTTAGCATCACCGGCCTTAGGCCGAGCCGCTTGAGGGCCGCCACCACCTCAGGGGCTCCACGCTTCAGAGGATCGGCAACCGCCACCACGCCGATGGGGCTCCCGCCTGATGCGACGGCCAGCACCGTCTTGCCCTCGGAGCGAAGTGCGTCGAATGCCTCGGCGAACGGCTTGGGGAAGTCCTTCTGGCTGACGAAATCCGGCTTCCCCACGCGGACCTCCTCACCGTCGACGACGCCGCGCACGCCCATGCCCACCTCGGCTGTGAACGCATCGGGTGCGCTTAGGGGGATGTCCTTGGCTCGGGCAGCGGCGACGAGCGCTTTGCCCAGCGGATGCTCCGAGCCCTGTTCCAGGCTTGCAGCCAGTCGGAGGAGGTCGGACTCGTCGCCCTGTGCGATCACATCGGTCACTGTGGGCCGACCTTCGGTAAGCGTGCCTGTCTTGTCAAGGACGACGGCCCGGATGTCGCGCATCGCCTGGATGGAAGCACCCTTCCGGATGAGAATACCCCGCTCAGCGCCAACACCACTACCCACCATGAGTGCAATGGGTGTTGCCAGTCCCAGGGCACACGGACAGGAGATCACCAACACCGCAACAGCGGCCAGGATTGCTAGTGAGATCAGAGGGAGCTCGGGGTTGACCCAGGGGAGGAAGGCGAACGTCTCAACGACCTGTGTGAAGAAACCGGGGAACGCGAACCACATGCCGAATGTGGAAAGGGCAATCAGCATCACCACTGGGACCATGTAGCCTGTGATACGGTCGGCCCAAGCCTGGATGGGAACCTTGCTGCTGTGGGCCTCCTCCATGAGGCGGACCATCTGTGCAAGGAACGTGTCCCGACCGACGCGGCTTGCGCGCACTCGTAGAAGGCCAGACCCGTTGACCGTGGCGCCGATGACCGCGTCGCCCACGCGTTTGTCGACGGGCATGCTCTCCCCTGTTGCCATGGATTCGTCGAGGCTGGAAGAACCGTGCTCGACCACCCCGTCCGTGGGGACCTTCTCTCCGGGGCGTACCACCATGAGGTCACCGACCTGCACGTGGGATAAGGGTACCTCAACCTCGACCTCGTCACGAAGAACGCGGGCTCTCTTTGCTCCCAACTGCAGGAGGCGTTGAATCGCTTTGGAAGCGCGCCCCTTGGCGTGGGCCTCCAAGTATCGGCCCAAGAGGTGGAAGATCATGATCCACACGGCCATCTCCACGAACACCACGTACGGGAACCAGATGCCCGCAATCCCCATGAGGTAGGGCGGAGCCGAACCGAGCAGGATCAACGCCTCCATATTCGGTCGGAGGTTGCGCAGCGAGAGAAGACCACTGCGCAGTGTGGGCAGCCCCCACACGAACACCACCGGGAAGCCCAGCACCAACAGGATCGGTACGTAGAGTGGAATGGGGGTGAGCATGTAGTGAATCATCATCAAGACCATGATGACAAGACCTGGAACCAGCGCCCGCAGAAGACGCCGTCGGGCGACGCTTGTTTCCTCCTGCCCGAGGAGTTCGTCCTGATGAGCGTCGACGACATCAACACTGTGACCGAGCTTCTGTAGATCACGCACCAGGCTGTCCGCGTCGGTCAGTGTAGGCACATAGCGAACGACAAGGGCTTGGCGCTCAGCGTCGTCCTCCAGGTTGAGCACCCCGGGAAGAGCAAGGAGCGAATCGCGAAGTTCAGGGGCGCGGTCCGCCGTACTGAGCGCGATCTCGTCGGTCGCGATGTCGTAGCCCACCTTGCGCACGGTATGCAGGAAGGCTGAGGTGGGAATCGACCGTTCACTGATCACCGTTGCCCGTTCGCTCGCGAAGTTGACGTGCACCTGGTGGACTGAGGGGAGCCTGCGAAGCGCCCGTTCGACGCTTGCCGCACAGCTTGCGCAGGTCATCCCGGTGATCGGTAGGTCCGTACGCACCCCATGTTCAGGCTGTGCGGGAGAGGGTCTTAAGGGCGCGTCGTCCGACGGAGGTTCGTCGACACTGTACCCGGCGTCGGTCACAGCTTGGGTCAAGGCATCCGTACTGACTTCCTGCGAGGCCTCGACGGAGGCAACGCCCTTCTCCAGGTCTACCAGAGCGCTGCGAACGCCGGGCACTTCTCGAAGGGCTTGCTCCACCGCTCTTGCGCAGTGTTGACAAGACATCCCGCGGACCTTGATCTGATATGCCATCGGTCCCCCTTTCTTCGCTGTCGCAACCCACCCCTGGTGGGGTGCATGGAAAGGCTAGCATCCTGCGCTGACTTCGTCAAGCTATTCCGAAGCATGCCCTGAGGATTTCTGCAAGAGCTCCTCGATATCTCCACATCCACCCTCGACGCTGGAGGATCTCACACACCCCCCATGGGGGAGGGGTAGGAGGTCGTGCTGTGCGGAAACCATTGCGTGAGCAGGTGCGGATCGTCAACATGAAACACCTGCAGAAGGCGTCGATGATGGCGGCGGTCGCGGTTGTGGCGATCGCCCTGGCGCACGCGCTCGCCTGGGCCGGAGAGCGCCGGGAGGCATTGGAGATGGTCTACGAGGCAGTGGTCCCTGCCCCGGGAACGGAGACCACCTACGGCATCCCGTTGGACTGGGGCAACGCTGAGCTCTTTCTGGATTGGAACGGCGACATCTACGATCAGCTCTCGGGTCCCGATAAGGATGCTGTGTTGGAGGCGCTCAGTGCGCTTGTCGCACCGTGTTGCGACGACTACGTACTTCCTGGCTGTTGCTGTGAGGGGGGTGGCCTCCTGTGCAACCTCGTCCGGACAGCGCGTGGGTTGGCTGCGTACATGGTTGTCGAGGCGGGGTTCTCTGTGGAGGAGACGCGTGCTTCAGTGCTTGAGTGGTTACGGTTTGTGCATGGGGATTACTACGTAGCAGCCGAACTTGCGGAACAGGGCGTTGATCCCCGCGCATACGGGTTGACCACACACGGGGCGTGCTACCGCGGCCTCTGCGAGACGCCGCTTGCCCAAGGTGGCTGTGGTGGGATGCACGTGCTCAAGATCGGATTCGATGGACGCTAGAGCGCGGTCTGGTAGGTAACCTGGGCCTAAACGGGCGAGGGTGGGAAACGTGTCCTAGGGTCGAGGACGGTCTTCGATTACGGTACACGAGTGAGTGACGACCGCGGGGTGAGCTGAGTGTGAGTGCGAAGACGAAGGCCTTGATCGTCGTATCGATGTTGGTGCTTCTTGCGGGCTCTTTGGGCGCAGGACGTGCGGCGATCGAGGTCGTCGATCTGAGTGTGGATGGGTCCGCAGTCGAGGTCTCCGCAGGCGGCACTGCCGACGTGACGGTGATCGTTGCTGTGGCCCCTGGCTGGCACATCAATGCACACGTGCCAACGTTGCCCACGCTGATTGCGACGGAACTCGATGTCGATGGGCCGCCGGGGGTGCGCTTGGTTGACGTGGTGTACCCGGAGCCTACCCACGAGAGCTTTGCATTCGCTGGCCAGGAATTGGCTGTCTACGAGGACGTGTTCACCCTTGAGGTCACGATTGCTGCGGCGTCCGACATGGTGGGATCTGGTGATCTACGATTTGCGTTGCAGTACCAAGCGTGCGACAACGAGGTATGCTTGCCGCCGGCTTCCGCGGAGGTGATCATCCCGCTCCGCATTGGCCCGCCGCTCGACCATGGAGAGGCGGGCGTTCTCGAGCGAACGCCTCCTCTTGCGGACAACATGGTGGCTCGTCTCGTGGGAGAGCGAGGTTTTCCGTTGGCGCTGGCCGTCGTGTTTGTGCTTGGGTTGGGCCTCAACCTGACTCCGTGTGTGTACCCGATGATCCCCATCACGGTCGGGTACTTCGGACAGCAAGCAGGGGGGCAAGGGCGGCGCACGGTCTTGATGGCGCTTTCCTACCAGCTGGGCATCGTGATTGCCTATTCGGTGCTGGGGACGGTGGCTGCACATACGGGGGGCCTGCTGGGGGCTTTGCTGCAGCAGCCTTGGGTGTTGGCGGTCCTGGCTACGGTTATGGTAGTGCTCTCGTTGAGCTTATTGGGTCTGTACCAGATCCGCCCACCGACCGCCCTAACGCGTGCGGTCACCGGGCGGGCTCGCTCCGGGATTCCGGGGGCATTGGCAATGGGACTCGTGGCAGGCGTCGTCGCTGCGCCGTGCGTAGCACCGGTGTCGGTGGCCCTCCTCACATACGTGGGGGCCACGGGTAACCCTTGGGTCGGGCTCAGCCTGTTCGGGGCGCTCTCGCTTGGGCTCGGTCTTCCGTACGTGGGACTGGCCCTTCTGTCGGGACGGCTGAAGCACCTCCCGCGTGGCGGAACATGGACCGTATGGGTGGAGCGGGTGCTGGGGGTGGTCCTCCTTGGGGTGGCACTCTACTTCATCTCGCCGCTCCTGCCGCGGCAAGTCACCCGGTGGGCGGGTGCGGCATTGGCGTTGGGAGGGGGGGTGTACCTCGGTTGGCTGGCGGTGCGTGGGCCCGCAGGCCGTGTGCTGTCCGTGCTTCGCATGGCGGTGTGTTCCGGGGGATTGGTTGTGGCTGTGCTGCTTGTCCTGCCAGGCAGCGCTGGGGACAGTGGGGGACTCGCCTGGGAGCCCTTCTCGGCCTCGAGCCTGGACAATGCCGACCAGCCGGTGGTGCTCTACTTCTACGCTGATTGGTGTGTGCCATGCGGGGAGATGAACCACTCCACGTTCCGCGACGAAGATGTGCATGCGGTTGCTGAACGCTTGACCCTGATGCGCGTGGATCTCACCCGCGCTGGTGATCCAGAAGCCGCAGCGCTCACGAAGGCCCACGCGGTGTGGGGAGTGCCGACGTTTGTCGTCCTCGACAGGTCGGGCATCGAGGTCGCCCGCGCAGCCGGCTACCAAGACGCCGCCGCATTTGCTGAGCTGTTGCGACAACCGGACTAACCGGGGTCAGGTCGTGCACGATCACATTCTTCACCGGCTCTGAACCGGGGTCAGGTCGTGCACGATCACATTCTTCACCGGATACGAGGTCAAGGATCACTGACACCATTCAGGGGAATGTGATCGTGCACGACCTGACCCCGGTTCATGTGATCGTGCACGACCTGACCCCGGTTTACCGGGCGAGGATGCGTGCCATCTGCCACAGGTGCGGGTCGGTGCGTTTGGTGCTCTGCACGACATCGGTGAGCGGGGTTGCGGACACCTTCCCGTTCAGGATACCCATGAGCACGCCGGGTTCGCTGTCGATCAGCTGCTCGGCGGCGGCGGCGCCCAGTCGGCTGGCCAGGAGGCGGTCGAATGCGCTGGGGACGCCGCCCCGCTGGACGTGTCCGAGGATGGTGGTGCGGATCTCGAAACCCAGGCGCTTTCGGTTCTCATGGAAATACTGTTCGAGTCGTGAGGCGTTGTAGGTTGCCCCTTCGGCGACGACGACCATTGCGTGGGACTTGCCACGTTCGTACGCTGCGCGTACCTCTTCGGCCACTTCTTCAGGCGCAGTCTCCACCTCCGGTATGACGATGGCTTCCGCACCTGCGGCGATCCCCACGTTGAGTGCGAGGTAGCCGCAATCGCGCCCCATGACTTCGATGAGGAAGGCGCGTTGGTGGCTGGCGGCCGTCACCTTGAGCCGGTCGGTGGCTTCGAGTGCGATGTTGAGAGCGGTGTCGACACCGAGCGTGATCTCGGAGCCGTAGAGATCATTGTCGATGGTGGAGGCGACTCCGACTACGGGAAAGCCCATCTCCCACAGGGCGTGGGCCCCGGTCTGCGATCCGTTCCCTCCGATGACCACGAGGCCGTCGATGTCGTTCTGACGCAGGGACCTGAGGGCACGGAGTCGTCCTTCCTCTGTTGTGAACTCCGGACAACGAGCGCTGCCGAGGATGGTGCCGCCCTGCTGGATAATGCCGCCGACATCCCTTGCTCCTAGCGGGCGCAGGTTACCGCCGATGAGGCCAGCGTATCCCTGGCGCACGCCATGCACCGAGACTCTCTTGGCCAGGGCACTCCGTGTTACGGCACGGATGGCTGCGTTCATCCCGGGAGCATCGCCTCCGCTTGTCAAGACCGCAATGTTCTTCATGTTGTTGTAAGCTTACTTGTTGGGCACTTCGGGTCAACGGCGTGTCGTGGCGATCGGCAGTATTCACGGAGGTTGTCCTCCGAGCGCCTACTCAGAGTGCGGAGACCGCCCGCTCCACAGCACGCCGTATCCGACCGGACTCCACCTCGTCGACGAGGGCGCGTGCCCAGGGTGGGAATTGGGAGCGGGCGAGGGCTATGTGAAGGTCGGCCAATGGTGACAGGGCAGCATCGATGAGGCGTTCGCGCGGGTTGTTGTGTCCGTAGGCTTCCTCAAAGGCCGCTCTGGCCGGAAGCCCAAGACCAGCACAGACATTACGACAGTCACTCCAGGCAAGGCCGATACCGAGAAGGCGGTAGTCGAAGACCACGGCACGGGGTGACCCTTGACGGGACAGGGCGACGTTCGACCAGTGAAAGTTGTTGTGGTTGAGTGTTATGGGGAGTTCTTCCGCTGCGTCTTTGAGCGCAGGTAGGTGGCGTGCGGCGATCTCCCAGAGAGGGTTGTGCGGCAGTTCCAGCGTCTGGCCCAGCTGACGCACGACATCGGGAGTAAGCGCTTCCCATTGCCAGTGAAGCCAATCGGGGGGATCGTCCGCTGTGAGGTCGCGACCTGCCAGGTGGAGGTGCTCGTACCAGTCGGCCAGCACTCGTCCTGTCTTCGCATAGGCAGTATCCCGTTCCTCCGCTAGATCCCAGAGAGGGCTCTCGTTGAGGTCTTCCAGGAGCACAGCGTGCTCGGTCTGTGCGTGCACGGTCAAGGTGGGGACACGCAGTTCCTTGAACAGCGCATAGGCTCGGGGCTCGATCGTATCCCCTTCGACCTGCCACTTGAGCATGTAGCTTTGGCGGTTGAAGCGAAGGCGGTATAGACGACTCCCATGCCGACGGCTCAGCAGTGTGAGGTCGCGTACTTCCATGGGGTCGAGATCCAACATAGCCA